>JAODNB010000020.1 GCA_025464795.1 Frankiales bacterium | reverse complement strand
CCGTAGACCGTCGCGCCGGCAGCCAGGCGCCGGCGGATGTTGAGCAGCTGGATCTCGTAGGTGTCCGTGACGTCCAGGTGCGGGAACGTCTGGACGAGCGGCGGGATCGCGACCTGCGTCTGCTCGGCCACCCGCAGCAGCTCGGCAGCCTCCAGGCGCTCCTGCGCCGTCAGCCCCATCAGTCCCCCAGCCCGAACTGGCCCTTGAAGAACAGCAACGGCCCGTCCTCCCGGTGGGTGACGAGCTCACGGACCCGACCGATGACCACGTCGTGGTCCCCCGCCGGGTGGACCTGCTCGATGTCGCAGTGCACCGTCGCGAGGACACCGCGCAGCGACGGGCCCCAGCTGGTCGGGCTCCAGTCGAGCCCGGCGAACTTCTCCCCACCGGACGTGGCGAACTGCTTGCACAGGTCGAGCTGGTCGTGGGCCAGCACGTTCACGCTGAAGCTCCCCGAGGCCTGGATCCGCGGCCACGTCGTGGACGTGTTCGCCGGGCAGAACAGCACGAGCGGCGGCTCGAGCGACACCGACGTGAAGGACTGGCACGCGAACCCGACCGGGCTGCCGTCCTCGAAGCCGGTGACGATGGTGACCCCGGACGCGAAGTGGCCCATGACCCGGCGCATCTCGCCGGGTTCCACCACGTGGTCCGTGCTTCCCGAGAAGGTCACTGCCCGCCACCCCAGCGGTGCCCCCAGGTGGAGTCCGCCGTGATGTCCTCCGCCGTGTAGTCGTCCTCCTTCACCCGGAGGCCGAAGCAGCCCATCTCGATGTCGAAGCCGCTGGGCGTCGCGACGTAGAACGACACCATCTTGTCGTTCGTGTGCCGGCCGAGCGTCGAGGACAGCGGGAACTTCCGCTTCAGCAAGCGGTCCAGGGCCATGCCGACGTCGTCGAGCTCGGTCACCTCGAGCATGAAGTGGATGATCCCGTTGTCCTGCGGCCACGGCGCGAGCGCGAGGGCGTGGTGCCGCTCGTTGCAGGACAGGAAGCGCAGGTACGGCCGCGGGTTGTTCTCCGCCCCCGGCATCCCCGGCGGCATCTTGAACGCACCCCGGCTGCGGAAGCCCAGAACCTGCGTGTAGAAGTCGTAGGACGCCTCGGCGTTGGTCGTCGGCAGCACGACGTGACCGAGGCCCTGGCCGCCCGTGACGAACTCCGCGCCATGGGTCGTCAGCAGCTTCTTGTGGATCAGGGCGGCCCCGTGGAAGATCTCGAGCCGGGTGCCGCCCGGGTCCTCCGTGAACAGCACCTCCTGCACGCGCCGCTCGTCCGCCTCCTCGTCCGTCCCGACCTTGACCGGTGCGCCGGCGTCCTCGAGCTGCCGCAGGACCGCCCGGAACGACTCGCGGTCGCGCACCTCCCACCCGACGGCGACGAGGCGATCCGCCGTCCCCGGGTGGATGATGACGCGCGCCTGGCGCTCGTCGATCCGCAGGTAGAGAGCAGCCTCATCGGGTCCCTTGCCCACGGCCATGCCGAGCACGTCGACGGCCAGCTCGCGCCAGCGGTCCAGGTCGGTCGTCTCGACGACGAGGTAGCCCAGGGAGTGCAGTTGTGCCATAGCTAGACCATCGCATCCTCGATCGGGAGCCCGAAGGCCAAGGTGCCGTACATCGCGAGCCAGCGCTCGGTGTCGTTCGCGGCGTGCACGGAACCGGCGTTGGCATCGCGCCACGCCCGCTCGATCGTGTTGCCGTTCTTCAGGGCGTGACCGCCGGAGCTCTTGAACAGCAGGGCGATCGCCCCGACGCAGCGCTCGGTCGCCGTGACCTGGTCCCGGCGGGCACGAGCACGCAGCTCCATCGGGATGGGTTCCCCAGCAGTGGCGAAGCGCATCTCCTCGTCCAGGTTGCGCTCGAGCTGGAGCCAGGAGGCGTCGATGTCGGACGCGGCCCGAGCGACCCGTACGTGGGCGAACGCGTCGCCGGCGACCTTCTGGCCGCCGTAGGAGATCCGCACCCGCTCCCGCATCTGCTCCAGGTGGGAGTCGTACGCCCCGGTGGCCATCCCGATCACAGGAGTCGCGATCGTGTAGGAGAACACCGTCCCGAAGGGCAGCTTGTACAGCGGCGCGGTGTTCTCCACCTGTCCCGGGCACCGGAGCGCGCTCACGTCGTTGAACGACAGGGTGCGGTGCACGGGCACGAACGCGTCATCGATGACGATGTCGTTGGAACCTGTGCCGCACAGCCCGACCATGTCCCAGACGTCGTCGATCCGGTAGTCGCTGCGTGGGACGCAGATCGTGAGGAAGTCGATCGGCTTGCCCTCGGGACCCATGACGAGCGCGCCGAGCAGCACCCACTCGCAGTGGTCGCAGCCGGACGAGAAGCTCCAGCGGCCGGTCGCGCGGTAGCCGCCGTCCACGGGGGTCAGGCGCCCGGTGGGTGCGTACGAGGAGGACACGAGCGTCGAGGCGTCGGCGCCCCAGACGTCCTGCTGGGCTGCGTCGGGGAACAGCGCGAGCTGCCACGGGTGGACGCCGACGACGGAGCAGACCCACCCCGTCGAACCGCACGCAGAGGCAATGGTGCGGACGACCTCGTAGAACTCCACCGGGTCGGCTTCCAGCCCACCCCACCGCTTCGGCTGGAGCATCCGGAAGACGCCGGCCCCGCTGAGCTCGGCGATGGACTCGCTGGGCACCCGGCGCTCGGCCTCGCAGCGGTCCGCGCGGGAGGCGATGCCAGGGAGCAGGTCCTGCACCGCTTCCAAGACCTTGTTGGTCATCGCCCGCCTCCTTTCGTCCCAGGTCTCTCAGACTAGAACGTGTTCCAGAAACACGCTAGCCTCCGGGTCCCCGAAGTGAGGAGTGCCACCGTGGTCCTGGAGATGTTCCGACTCGACGGCAAGGTCGCTGTCATCACCGGCGCGGGGCGAGGCATCGGTGCTGCCAGCGCGGTGGCGCTGGCGGAGGCGGGGGCTGATGTCGTGCTCTCCGCCCGCAGCGAGGACCAGCTGCAGGAGGTGGCCAAGCAGGTCGCGGACCTTGGCCGCCGGGCTCACATCGTGGTCGCCGACGCCATGGACCTCGACGCCGTTGCCGGCTTGGCTGGGGCCTCCGTCGACGCCTTCGGGCGCCTGGACATCGTGGTGAACAACGTCGGCGGCTCGATGCCGAGAGAGTTCAAGAAGACCAACACGAAAGCGCTCGAGGAGGCCTTCCACTTCAACGTGTCGACGGCTCACGCCCTCACCCGTGCCGCGCTCCCCCACCTGCTCAAGGAGGGTGGCTCGGTCGTCAACATCTCCTCGGTGATCGGCCGGATCCCGGGCCGCGGCTTCGTCGCCTACGGGACGGCCAAGGCGGCTCTCGCGCACTGGACGCGGCTCACGGCCCTGGACCTCTCGCCCCGCGTCCGCGTCAACGCCATCGGAGTCGGGTCCATCGCGACCTCGGCGCTGCAGGTCGTCACCGAGACCCCGGAGCTCATCGCGGCGATGGAGGCCGCGACACCGCTGCGTCGCATCGGCCTGCCGGAGGAGATCGCTGCGACTGTGCTGTTCCTCGCTTCGCCGGCCGGCGGGTACGTGACCGGCAAGGTGTTCGAGGTCGACGGTGGCCTCGAGCAGCCGAACCTCGACATGGGCATCCCGACCTGGGGACAGAGCTGTGATCCGCGTCGTCGCTTGGTCGACCGGCAACGTCGGGCGGCACGCCCTGGCCGGCATCGACGCCCGGCCCGACCTGGAGCTCGTCGGCGTCTGGGTGTCGAGCCCGGCGAAGGCCGGCAAGGACGCGGGCGAGATCGCCAAGCTCGGTCGGGAGCTGGGCGTCCTGGCCACCAACAGCGTCGAGGAGGTCCTGGCCCTCAAGCCAGACTGCATCGTCAACACGGCGATGGCCGACAACCGGCTGTTCGAGGCGATAGCCGATCTCGAGGTGATCCTCCGCGCCGGCATCAACGTCGTCGCCAGCGGCCCAGTGTTCCTGCAGTACCCGACCGGTGTCGCTGTCGGCATGGCCGAGGGCGTGACGAAGGCGGCTCTGGACGGCGGCGTCTCGCTGTTCGTCAACGGGGTCGACCCGGGCTTCGCCAACGACGCGCTCCCGCTGTGCCTCACGGGGATCTCGGAGCGCATCGAGCAGGTCCGGTGCGTCGAGGTCCTCAACTACAACACCTACGACCAGTGGATGATCCTGTCCGACGTCATGGGGTTCGGGCGAGAGCCCGACGACCTGCCGATGCTGCTGCAGCCCGGCATCCTCACGATGGCCTGGGGCAGCGTGGTCCACCAGATCGCCGCCGGCCTCGACGTCGAGCTCGACGAGGTCACCGAGTGGTACGAGCGCGAGCTCGCCGACGAGGACTTCGACGTCGACTCGGGCACCATCCGCAAGGGCACCGTGGCGGCCCTGCACTTCGAGGTCCGCGGCATGCGCGGCGGCAGGCCCGTCATCGTCCTCGAGCACGTGACCCGCCTGCACGACTCCCTCGGCGCCGACTGGCCCCAGCCGGCCGGGCAGGGCTGCTACCGCGTCGTGGTGAAGGGCGAGCCCAACTACCAGCTCGACCTGCAGCTGATGGGCACCGACGGCGACCACA
>JAODNB010000015.1 GCA_025464795.1 Frankiales bacterium | reverse complement strand
GGAACCGGGTGCGGAGCCGGTCCTCGAGGGTGGACAGCTGCTGCGGCGGGCGGTCGGAGGTGATGACGATCTGCTTGTTCGCGTTGTGGAGCGTGTTGAACGTGTGGAAGAACTCCTCCTGCGTCCGCTCCTTGTTCTCGAGGAACTGGATGTCATCGACGAGCAGCACGTCGACGTCGCGGTAGCGGCGCTGGAAGGCGTGCTGCTTGTCGTCGCGCAGCGAGTTGATGAAGTCGTTGGTGAACTCCTCGGAGCTCACGTACCGCACCCGCGCGCCGGTGAACAGGTGCTGCGCGTAGTGGCCGATCGCGTGCAGCAGGTGGGTCTTGCCCAGCCCGCTCTCGCCGTAGACGAACAGCGGGTTGTACGCCTTCGCGGGTGCCTCGGCGACGGCCACCGCGGCGGCATGCGCGAACCGGTTGGACGATCCGATGACGAACGTCTCGAACGTGTACTTCGGGTTCAAGCGGGCCGGCTCGACGTCCTTGTTGCGCGCGACCCGGTTGCCGAAGTCGAGCACGTTGTCGCCGAAGGGCCGGTCCAGGTTGCGATCGGCGTCGCCCGCCGCCGGCTCGCGGTCACGGCCGGTACCGGGGAGCGCCCGGTCCGGTGCGAGCTCCGCAGCCGGCGCGGCGTAGGGCTCCGGCGACGCTGGCGCCTCGGCCGCCGGCTGGACGGTCACGGCCACCCGGATCTCGCGGCCGTACGCCGCGGACAGCGCACCGGCCACGACGGGGCGCAACCGGCTCTCGAGCACGTCCTTGACCAGGTCGTTCGGTGCGGCGAGCAGCGCGGTGTCCTCGACCAGTCCCAGCGGCCGCGTCAGGTTCACCCAGGCCCGGTGCTGCGGGGACATCGCCCCCTCGGCCAGGCCGGCGATCACCCGGACCCACACCGCGTCCAGGTCCATCGCCGGAGCGGGAGGTGGGTCCTGGGCGGGGGTTCGGTCGGCTCCCGCGTCGGGGGCGGAGGTGTCGAGGGCAGTCGGGGAGAAGTCAGTCACGCAGTCCTCGATCGTCGGTGTCTCAGTGGTTCTCGGACCCGAGGGCGCGCCGGTTTGGGTGGCCCTGGGGAGTCTGTCCTGGTTGTGCAGGGGAGGAGCAGCCCCGCGTCCACAGGGTTGTCCACACCTTGTGGAACGATCTTGGGGTGCCGGAACCGGCCCCGTTCCGGACGCAGTGGCACCACCCCTCGGACGAGTGCGGTCTCGAGGGGGGATGGCGAGCGATGCGGGAGCCGGGTCGAGCCGGAGGGGCTGATCAGCCCCTGCCAGCCCTGACGGGAGGGAAGGAGCTGGTTGGGGAAGCACCGGCGGCGAGACGCTAACAGCAGTCCCCGAGCGGTCGCAAGCAGTTGTCCACAGGCGTCACGATCGTCCAGCGGCGTGTCGCGGCCTCGGTGCTTGACACCGCGTGGTCCGGTACCGGCAGTGCTCCGGTCGTTTGACCGGGATGGGTGCCGTCCGTACCGTAGACAGGTCACCGTGGCTGCAGGTGCAGACGAGCTCAGAGGCAACAAGGTGCTCGCGCTCTGACCCGCTACGGCCTCCACGCCTCAGCCGTGATCCCCCGCGGCCGAACCCCGATACGCCAGGAGCACCTCCCGTGAGCAAGCGCACCTTCCAGCCGAACAACCGCCGTCGCGCGAAGACCCACGGCTTCCGGCTGCGCATGCAGACCCGGGCAGGCCGCTCGATCCTGTCAGCGCGTCGCCGCAAGGGTCGCAACGAGCTCTCGGCCTGACCGGACGGCGTCCAGCTCTCGAAAGGCGCCGATGCTCTCCGCCCCACACCGCCTCCGCGCCTCGACCGACTTCACCGAGGTCGTCGCGCGCGGTCGTCGTGCTGGCCGGCCACGGCTGACGGTTCACCTGCTGACGGGGGACGCTGAGACCCCCGCTCGCGCCGGACTGGTCGTCAGCAAGGCCGTCGGCAGCTCCGTGATCCGCCACCAGGTGTCGCGCAGGTTGCGTCACCTGCTTCGCGACCGCGTCGAGGGGCTGCCCTCCGGCAGCCGGCTCGTGGTCCGCGCCGGCGCGGCCGCGGGGACCGCGAGCAGCGCCGAGCTCGCTGCAGACCTCGATGCCGCGCTCAGGAAGCTGACCCGCTGATGGTCGTTCGCCTCCTGCTGCTCCCCCTGCGCTTCTACTCGCGCTGGATCAGCCCGGCGATGGCGCCGCACTGCCGCTTCGCTCCGACCTGCAGCCACTACGCCGTCGAGGCTCTCCAGGTGCATGGCGCCGTGCGCGGCACCTGGCTGACTGCCCGCCGTGTCAGCCGCTGCCACCCGTGGAACGCTGGTGGGCACGACCCGGTGCCCGCCCGGTCTGCCTCGCCCAGCACGCCCAAGACCGTGAGCACGACCCCTTCTGAGCCGCGCACCCGCGCTGGAGTCCTTTCGTGAGCGTGTTCGACGTCCTTGCCCAGCCCGTTGCCCTCGTCATGGAGGGCATCCACACCGGCCTGACGAAGATCGGCATCCCGTCGGGGAGCGGTTGGGCGTGGGGCCTGTCGATCGTGCTGCTCACGATCACCGTGCGCATCCTGCTGTTCCCGCTGTTCGTCAAGCAGATCAAGAGCCAGCGCCGGATGCAAGAGCTGGCTCCCAAGATCAAAGAGCTGCAGGCCAAGCACAAGGGCGATCGCGAGACGCTCAACACCGAGCTGATGAAGGTCTACAAGGACCACGGCACCAACCCGATCTCCGGATGCCTGCCCCTGATCCTGCAGCTGCCGATCTTCTTCGCGCTCTTCCGGGTCATGAACGAGTTCAAGCCGCACTTCAAGAACGTCGACGGCAGGTCGGTCGCCTTCTTCAAGGGCAAGTACGGCCTGAGCGACACCTTGATCGAGCAGGCGGCGAAGGCCAAGGTCTTCGGCGCCCCGATCTCGGCGGCCTTCAACAGCAAGGGCGCGTTCCTCACCACCCTGGGGGGCCATGCCACGACGGTGAAGGTCGTCGCCACGATCATGATCGTCACGATGGGCGCGACGACGTTCCTCACGCAGCGCCAGATGATGGCCCGCAACGGTGCGCCGACCGACCCTCAGCAGGCGCAGGTCCAGAAGATCATGCTCTACGTGCTGCCGTTCTCCTTCGCGATCTTCGGCTTCAGCTTCCCCATCGGCGTGCTCCTGTACTGGCTCACCACGAACGTCTGGTCCATGGGTCAGCAGCGCTGGGTCATCGCCCGGATGCCTCCGGTCGTCCCCGGCGGTGGCGGCGCGGGAAAGCCGAAGGACCCCAAGGGCAAGGGCGGTCCGTCCGCCACCGACAAGCCCGACAAGCCCGACAAGCCCGGCAGGCCCGACAAGCCCACGAGCTCCCCGGGCGACGAGCCGACCGACCCTCCGACCGACTCAGCGGCGTCGACGAAGGTCGTCGCGACCGGCGGCCAACCGAGCCGTCCTGGTGCAGGCCGCCCCCAGAACCGAGGCAACTCCGGATCCCGCAAGAACAAGTCCCGCAAGGGCGGCCGGCGCTAGCGAGCGCTGTAGCCCGCTGTACCCCGCAGCACCCCACAGACCCTGCCGTACCAGTCGAAGGAAGCACCATGACCGAGAACGACACGCTCGCCCCCGCCGAGGACTCCGAGACGGAGCCCGCCACCTTGTCCGGCCAGGAGCTGCTGGTGCAGGAGGGCGACATCGCCGGCGACTACCTCGAGCGTCTGCTGGACATCGCTGACGTCGACGGCGACATCGACATGGACGTCGAGGGCACGCGCGCCGTCGTCGCCATCGTCGGCGACGGGCTCGACGCCCTCGTCGGGCCGCACGGTCAGACCCTCGAGGCGCTTCAGGAGCTGACCCGGCTGGCTGTCGTGCAGCAGACCGGAGTCCGGAGCCGGCTGATGCTGGACATCGGCGGCTACCGCGCCAACCGCAAGGTCGAGCTGACGGAGATCGGCAACCGCGCCGCCGCTCGCGTCCTCGAGAGCGGCGAGCCGGTGAAGCTGGCCCCGATGACGCCGTTCGAGCGCAAGGTCGTGCACGACGCCATCGCTGCCGCCGACGGGGTGCACAGCGAGTCCGAGGGCGTCGAGCCCGAGCGCCGTGTCGTCGTCCTGCCTGGCGCGTGACGGTCGCCGCTGAGAGCGCGGCGAACGCAGCCGCCTCGGTCTTCGGCTCGGCCCTGCCGGGTCTTGAGGCCTACGCCGAGCTCCTGGCCGGGCCCGGTACCGAGCGCGGGCTGCTCGGACCCCGCGAGGTCCCACGGCTGTGGGAGCGGCACCTGCTCAACTGCGCCGGTCTGTCCGAGCTGGTCGAGGACGGTCAGGTCGTGCTCGACCTCGGGTCCGGCGCGGGCCTGCCCGGCCTGGTCCTCGCCCTGCAGCGCGCGGACGTGCAGGTCGTGCTGGTCGAGTCCCTTCAGCGGCGCGCGACCTTCCTCGAGGAAGCCGTCGCGCAGCTCGGTCTGCGCAACACCCTCGTACGCCGGGCGCGCGCGGAGGACCTGCACGGCAAGCTCGAGGTCGACGTCGTCACTGCCCGTGCGGTGGCTCCGGTCGACCGGCTCGCCGGGTGGGCCCTGCCGCTGCTCCGGCCGGGAGGTCGGATGCTCGCGCTGAAGGGCGAGCAGGCAGCCACCGAGCTGGCCGCTGCCGGCCCGGTCCTGCAGCGCCTCGGCGCAGCGTCTTCTGCTGTCGTCGAGGTCGGCTCGCTCGAGCTCGGAACGCACGCCCGCATCGTGGTCGTCGAGCGAGGGAGCGCGCAGATCGCGACCGCCCGGTCGTCCGCGCGACCGAGCCCGCGCCCCGGTGGGATCAGCGGACCGAGCAAGCGGAAGAACCGGCGCTGATGACGACTCCCGAGGAGCTCCAGCCCGCCGAGCGGCTGCGCGAGGCCCTGCGTGACAGCGATGGCAGCACGCCACTGGCAGAGCAAGCGGCGGCGGCGGTCCGGGTCCGTACCGGCTCTGAGGTGTTCCCCCGCCCGACGTCGCGGCGGGTCATCACGATCGCGAACCAGAAGGGCGGCGTGGGCAAGACCACCACGACCGTCAACCTCGCCGTGTCCCTGGCCCTGCACGGGTGCACGGTGCTCGTCGTCGACCTCGACCCGCAGGGCAACGCCTCGACGGCCCTGGGGGTGCCGCACCACGCTGGCGTCCCCGACGTGTACCAGGTGCTCGTCGACTCCGTCCCGATCGCTGACGTCGTGCAGCTGTCACCCGACGCGCCACGACTGCGTGTGGTGCCCGCGACGATCGACCTGGCCGGCGCCGAGATCGAGCTGGTCTCCTTGGTGGCAAGGGAGTCTCGGCTCCAGCGGGCCATCGACGCGTACTGCTCGGCCGAGGGTGCGGACGTCGACTACGTCCTCGTCGACTGCCCGCCCTCCCTCGGACTGCTCACCGTCAACGCGATGGTCGCGACCGCTGAGGTGCTCATCCCGATCCAGTGCGAGTACTACGCCCTTGAGGGCCTCGGACAGCTGCTGCGCACCATCGACATGGTGAAGGCGCACCTCAACCCGCGGCTCGCCGTGTCCACGATCGTGCTCACGATGTACGACTCGCGCACCCGGCTCGCGGACCAGGTGGCCGACGAGGTGCGGACGCACTTCGGCGACACCGTCCTGTCCACCATGATCCCGCGGTCGGTGCGCGTCTCGGAGGCTCCCGGGTACGGGCAGTCTGTGGTGACCTACGACCCCGGGTCGCGAGGAGCGATCGCCTACGTGGACGCAGCCCGTGAGGTCGCACAGCGAGGAGTGATCGCGTGACAGTCCCTGGACGCAAGGGCGGCCTGGGCCGCGGGCTGGGGGCGCTGATCCCGCAGGGGCCCGCCGAGGAGCTGCCTCCGGCTGACGTGGTCGACGTCGAGGGCGCCCGGTTCGCCGAGCTTCCGATCGACGCCATCGTGCCGAACCACGTCCAGCCGCGGACCGTCTTCGACGAGGACGCGCTGCAGGAGCTCGAGACCTCGATCCGCGAGGTCGGTCTGCTCCAGCCGATCGTCGTCCGACCCCTGGGGGAGGACCGCTACGAGCTCATCATGGGTGAGCGTCGCTGGCGCGCGACCCAGCGGGTCGGACTCACGAAGATCCCAGCGATCATCCGTGAGACGCAGGACGACGCGATGCTCCGTGACGCCCTGCTCGAGAACCTGCACCGCTCGCAGCTCAACCCGCTCGAGGAGGCGGCCGCCTACGAGCAGCTGCTCGCGGACTTCGGCGCGACGCACGAGGAGCTGGCGCTGCGCATCGGTCGCTCGCGCTCGCAGATCTCCAACACCATCCGGTTGCTCGGCCTCCCCGGCGCCGTGCAGGCCAAGGTCGCCGCGGGGGTGCTGTCCGCCGGGCACGCCAAGGCGATCCTCGGGCTGTCGACGGCGGAGCAGATGGAGGCGATGGCGCACCGGGTCATCGCCGAGGGGATGTCGGTCCGCTCGACCGAGGAGGCGGTGACGATGGCGCTGACCGACGCGCCGGCGCCGCACCGCAAGCAGTCCGCCAAGCGGCTGGTGCCCGAGGCCGCGCAGGCCGTTGCGGCGTCGCTGTCGGATCGCCTCGAGACCCGCGTGAAGGTCGACGTCGGCCGGTCGAAGGGGAAGATCACCATCGAGTTCGCGACGCTCGAGGACCTTCAGCGCATCGCCGACATCGTCCAGGGCCCGACCCCCGACCCACTTCCCTGACGCTCCCAGAGGAGCGTCAGGGAAGTGGAAAGAACCCCGGGGGTCAGGCGGTGTTGGGGGACGGGGTGGTGGAGCCGACGGTGCGCGTGCCCATCGAAGGACCGAAGGTCGCGAGCAGCTCCAGCTCGGCCTCGATGACCCCGGCGAGCCGTCGCACTCCCTCGACGATCCGCTCCGGTTCCGGGAAGCAGTACGACAGGCGCAGCTCGCGCTGGCCCTGGCCGTCTGCGTAGAACCCGATCCCCGGTACGTAGGCGATCCGGGCGGTGATCGCGCGCGGCTGCATGACCTTCGCGTCGAGTCCTTCGGGCAGGGTGGTCCACACGTAGAAGCCGCCCGTCGGACGGGTCCAGGTGGTGCCCGGCGGCATCAGGTCCGTCAAGGCACCGAGCATCGCGTCGCGCCGCTCCTGGTACAGCTCCTTGAAGACCTCGATCTGGCCCTTCCAGTCCTGGGAGGTGAGGTACTCCGTCACCACCATCTGGTTCAGCGCCGGCGGGCACAGCACCGAGGCCTCGGACGCGAGGACCAGCTTCTCTCGCACCGCGTGGGGGGCGAGCACCCAGCCGACCCGGAGCCCCGGCGCGAAGGTCTTCGAGAACGAGCCGAGGTAGATGACGTTGTCCTCATCGCCCAGGGACCGGATCGCCGGGGTGGGCGGGCCCTCGAAGCCCAGGAGCCCGTACGGGTTGTCCTCGAGGACCAGCAGCCCGGCCTCGACGCAGATCTGCAGCACCTCCGCTCGCCGCTCGAACACCAGTGACGTGCCCGCGGGGTTGTGGAAGTTGGGGATCGTGTAGAGGAACTTCGCGTTCCGACCGGACGCCTTGACGGCCGCGATCGCCTCACGCAGCGCCTCCGGCACGAGACCGTGCGCATCCATCGGCACGTGCACGACATCGGCCTGGTACGCGGCGAAGGTCCCGAGCGCTCCGACGTAGGAGGGGGCCTCGGCGATCACGACATCCCCCGGGTCGATGAAGATGCGCGTCACGAGGTCGAGGGCCTGCTGGGAGCCGACCGTCACGACGACGTCGTCCGGAGAGCCGATCACGCCCTCGAGCGCCATCACCTCGCAGATGTGCTCGCGGAGCACAGGATCGCCCTGCCCCGAGCCGTACTGCAGCGCTG
>JAODNB010000012.1 GCA_025464795.1 Frankiales bacterium | reverse complement strand
TCGCTCGCGACCGTGACGGTCAGCTTCAGCGCCTTCATCGTGTAGGCCGGCGCGGCCGCCTCGGCGGTGGGTACCGCGGCGAGGACAGGGAGCGCGGCGAGCAGGGCGAGAGGCACGGCGGTGAGGCGGATCACGGTTGCTCCGGGGGCTGGGGTGCGTTGCGGTGGTGTGTCTGACAACGAGGCTGCCCGGTCAGCGGGTGTGCCGGTGGGCGTATGCCGAAGGTCACACCCGGCGGCGCGTCACGACGACGACGCCGAGCAGGGCGAGCCCGAGGAGCGGCAGCTCGAGGGGCAGTCCTGTGCTGGGCAGCGAGACCGGTGGTGGCGAGACGGCCGGACGTGGCTTGACCACGGGCGGAGCGGCGGGTGCGGCGACGACTGCTGAGTAGGGCAGCACGAAGGCCGACCCGGGACCGGTCGTCACGGTGATCACGTCTGCGACCTTGTTGTTGTAGGACGTCAGGTCGGTCGTCGCCAGCGTCAGTCGCGCGCTGTGGCCCTTCGCGAAGCGGTGCGCGAAGCCGAGCAGCTTCAGGTCGACGGGCTGGGCGAGCGCCGCCGAGGGGATGCGGGACGGCGCGATCAGCCGGTGGATCAGGGTGGCGGTGCCGTCGGGCGCGACGTCGTAGACCTTGCCGAACAGCACCAGGTCGGTCGGCGCGACGTGGGACAGCGTGACCCGCAGCGAAGGGATGCCGACCGAGTCGACCGCGGTCGGGAACGGCGCGGTCGTGAAGTCCGCGTGCTGCGTGGGCAGCTCCGTGGGAGGGAGCGGCGCGTTCGGTGAGCTGTCGGGCCCCGTGAAGTTGGAGGTCTCGGAGTACGCGCTGGGCACCCCACCCAGCGGGTTGATCAGGACGGCCGACCCAGCGGTGCCGGTCCCCGCCACCAGGGACGTCCCTGACAGCGCGAAGGCCTTCTTGCCAGGGAGCGGGAAGACCGGCGAGTCGGCGTACTGCTTCGTCGCGCCCTTGCCCGAGTACGGGACCCAGTCGCGGAAGTAGCTGAAGGCGGGGCTCGGGTCGGGGACGCCGCGGAGCCAGTGGTCGAAGAACTGCAAGGTGCGCAGCGAGAGGTAGCAGTCGTCCAGGCCGGTCGTCCCGCGGCCGTAGACGTCGCACTCGCCCGGCAGCGAGTCGTACCCGCCGTGCCCGCCGCTGTTCCAGGCCATCTGCACCGGCGTGCCCTGCCGCTTGAGCGCCAGGTAGGTGGCGGTCGCGTCGTTGACGTTGAACAGGGTGTCGGACTGCCCCTGGAAGAGCAGGACAGGCACTCTGAGCTTCGGGAGCTGCGTCGGCAGGGACGAGTCGGCGAGCAGCGCCCGATCGGTGTCGGTGCCGTCCCCGGTCGCGGCGATGGTGGCGTAGGTCCGGCAGACGGCGAGGTAGAAGCCCGCGCAGGCCACACCCGGGAGGTTCGCGGGCTCGCCGGAGGCCAGCTTGTCCTGAGGGCAGGTGCCGGCAGGCTCGCCCGTGGGCGGGACGCCACCGAGGGGGTTGCCCGTCCCGCTCGCGAAGAACAGCGACGTCCACTCCAGCTTGAACACGCCCTGCTTGTTGAGGGTGTGCGTGAAGCCGGTGGGGTCACCGGGCGCCACGTAGTTGTTGGGGTCCAGCGAGTACTGGAGGTCGTTCCAGGTGCGGCCCGGGTTGATGGCACGGATCCGTGGGTCGTTCTCGGCGACGTTGGCCTGGATCCCGCCGCCGTAGGAGCCACCGGTCATGCCGACGATGGCGCCCTTGGCGTCCTTCTTCACGTACGCCTTGGTCTGCAGCACCTTGGTGATGAGCTGCTTCGCGACCTTCACGTCGTACGTCCTGGACTGCAGCGTCACGCAGCCCGTGCTCTTGCCGAAGCCCTCCGAGGTGTAGGTCAGGACGACGTAACCGTGCCGGGCGAGGAAGGTCGCGCTCGACACCACCTCGCCGGAGAGCTTGGTGAGGCCGAACCCGTGCGTCATGAGGATGGCCGGCTGGGGGGTGCCGGGCTTGGCGTTGTCGGGCACGTACAGACGGGTGTCGATGGTGACCTGGTGCGTGTCCGTGGGCCCGTCCACGACGGGGACCAGCGCGTCGGTGGTGGTGAAGGCGTGGGTGCCCTTGTTCGCCTTCACCGTCTCCGCGGAAGCAGTGGGGACGACCAGCAGGGCGAGCAGGAGGGCGATCAGGAGGCGGCGGGTCACGCCGATCAGTCTGCGCCCTGGGTGACACCCGTGGAAGGATTTCGCCGTGACGCGCGCGACCGAGGTCCAGCTGGACGAGGCGCTGAGGGGCGTGCCGGTCGACGACACCTGGGGGTACGACTGCCTCTGGGTCGACGGGCTTGCGTCCGGCGTCGGGCTCGGCTCGCTCGCTCAGCACCTCGCGAGGACCGGTGTAGTGGCGGTGGGCAGGGCCTACGCCGAGCCAGGGCGGGAGGGCTGGGGGAGCGACCCGCTGGTCTCGTCGGTGCTGACGACCGTCCTCGCGGAAGGCCGTCCCGGCCCCTGCTGGCTGTCGCGTCCGGCGGGCCTGCGGGTCGGCGGCGACGGTCGCGGCTACGAGGCCGCCGAGCTGTTCCCTGGCGACCCCGTCCCGACGCCCCCGCTCGCCCCCGAGCAGGTGGCTCCTGCGGCGCTCGTCCTGCATGCCGAGCTGCTCACCATGCTGGATGCGGTACGGGGGACGTCTGCCGCCCACCGCGTGCGCGAGGCACTTGGCGAGCTGCGGTCAGCGACCGGCCCGAACGGTGTCCTGAGCTGCGTGTCCGTCCTGCGCTACGTGCTCTTCGCCGGACAGGTGGGCCCGGCGGACCTGCGCGAGCGCCTTCGGGTGGCTGCCGCCGCGGCGTATGCGGTCTGCGCGCCGCTGGTCGCCGTCCCGGGCACGGACGTACCGGGCTGGACCTGGCCAGAACTGCCGGTCGAGCCGCCGCTTCCCCAGGTGGTGTCGCCGCTCCAGGACCCCGAGCTGGGTGAGGTGGCCTCAGCGCTCGACCGGGCGCTGGAGGGCGTCGCCCGGGAGGGCGATCGCCTGGACGAGCTCGTCGAGCAGGCCCGGGGGATGCTGCGCGGTGCAGCAGCGACCTGGTGGGACATCGCCTCGGCGACCGAGCCCGAGGGCGGGTCGACAGCCACGCGCCTGCACTGCGCCTTGCAGCTGCTCGTCGATGCGGCCGTTGGGTCGGGCCGGGCCGGGCCCTGGCCGCGCACGGGCCCCGCCCTGCTGCCGGAGCAGGTGTGGCGGCGGGCCGCCGGCGTCCTCGCCCTGCAGGAGGCCGTCGAGCGGGTCACCCGACCGATGACCTACCGCGAGAAGCTCGGGCCTCCGGCCCCTCGGCGCAGGTGGCGGCGAGGGTGACCGATCCCACGTCGTAGCGCAG
>JAODNB010000392.1 GCA_025464795.1 Frankiales bacterium | reverse complement strand
TCGCCGGCAGCAGAGCGGCTTCGACCTGCGCGGCGGTCTCGGGGGTGCTGTCGGCGGTGGCCTCCAGGATGGCCTTGAGCTGTCCGACGTGGACGGCGCCTTCGAGGGCGAGGGCGTGCAGTCGGGGCAGGGTCTGGACGAGCTGCCTGGCTTGGCGCAGCCGGACCGTGGCGGTGGACTGGGCGATCCCGCAGGACGCGGCGACGTCGAGCGCGAGGAACTCGTTGCTGGTGTCACCCAGGGCAGTGCTGACCGTCTCCAGGTCGATGAGGGCCTGCTGCTGCTCCGCAAACACCACCGCGGACTGGGCCTCGAGCTCAGCCAGGCGCGCCAGAGCCCCCTGCACCAGGAGGGAGTGATATCCGGCCATGTATCAAACATATGTTCTATCACGAACAGAGTCAAGTCCCAGTTTTCGCGTACCTTCGTGAGGTGGCCTACGGACCGGAACCCGATGCGTACGACGTCGACTGGGTCGTCAGCACAGCGCGGCAGCACGACGCAAGCCTCGAGCAAGACGTGGCGCTGGCACTGGCCACAGAGGCTTATGGGCTGCTGCGGGAGGTGGGCTCCCCCGACGCGCCGGCTCTCGCCCGGGCGCTGATGGCGCGGCACCAGGCCGACGTCTCGCACCTCAACGCGGTCGCGAAGGCGACCGTCGACTTCTTCGAAGCCGGGGCGTGACCGTCACCGTCGACCTCGCCGGCCCTGAGGGCCACACCAGCTTCTTCGTGCGCCTGCTGCCGACGCGGGCGAACTGGCCGGCGGACCTGACGCCTGACGAGCTCGCCGCGCTGCAGGTCCATGCCGAACGGCTGCGGGAGGCTGCGGCGCAGGGACGGTGCGTGCTCGCGGGACCGGTGCTGGACGGGTCACTCGGTGTGGCGGTGTGGGACGGCATGTCGCTCGATGAGCTCCTGGCCGAGCTCGGTCAGGACCCGATGGTGGAGAAGCGCTTCTTCGACGCAGTCGTCAGCGCGATGAGACTGTCGTTCGAGCGGACCCGTTAACCCGTCTCGGGGAGTGCCACGAGGTGGGGCGACGAGATCGGCCGGATCACCTCTTCGACCGGAAGCGGCGAAGGCACGTCGCCGTCGAGGCCGAGCTCCGACATCCTTCGGGCGCTCGGGAGAACGGTGCGCTCCAGCGAGCCCACGGTCTTGTTGAAGTCGGCGACCGCCGTGCCGAGGGACCGGCCGAGCTTGTCGACGTGGCCCCCGAAGACCGCCAGCCGGGAGTACAGCTCCTTGCCTGCGGCGAAGACCTCCTGCGCGTTGTCCGTGAGCTGGTGCTGCTGCCAGGCGTAGGACACGGCACGCAGCAGGGACAGCAGCGTGGTGGGGGTGGCGAGGTGCACGCGCCGCTGCATCGCGTACTCCAGCAACGTGGGGTCTGCCTCCAGCGCCGGGGCGAGGAAGGCCTCGCCCGGGACGAACAGGACGACGAACTCCGGGGTCATGCCGAGGTGCTGCCAGTACGCCTTGTCCGCCAAGCCGTCGATGTGCGCGCGCAGGTGCTTGACGTGCGCAGCCATCCGCTCGGGGGCGCCGGTCTCCATCGCCTCGAGGTAGGCAGCCAGCGTCACCTTGGCGTCCACGACGACCTTCCCGCCACCTGCGAGGTTGACGACGAGGTCGGGTCGCAGCGTGCCGTCCGGCGTTGCGAAAGACGCCTGCTCGTCGAAGTCGCAGCGATCGAGCATGCCGGCCACCTCGACGCAGCGACGGAGCTGGAGCTCTCCCCAGCGCCCTCGGGCCTGGGGCTTGCGAAGGGCGTCGACGAGCGCACGCGTCTCGCGACCGAGCTGCTCCGATCCCGCGGCGACGGTGGTGACCTGCTCCCGGAGCTCGGCCGTCGCCCGGGCGCGTTCGAGCTCGAGGCCCCGGAGCTGCTGCTCCACCCTGCCGAGCTGGTCGTGCAGCGGCGCCACGAGGGAGGCGACCTGCTGCTGTCCCTTCGCCAGGTCGGCGTCGCCCGCCCGCAGCCTGGCCTCTGCGAGCTGGGCAGCCGCGAGCTCCGTGCGCAGGCCGACAGTGCGGGCCTGAGCCACGGCGAAGCCGAGCGCGAGCCCGATGACCAAGGCGAGAAGGATCTCCATGGCCACGATCGTTGCCGGACCGTCCGACAATTAGCCTTGGAGGGTGAGCCTCTCCCTCGGCATCGTCGGCCTGCCCAACGTCGGCAAGAGCACGCTGTTCAACGCGCTGACCAAGAACAACGTGCTGGCGGCCAACTACCCCTTCGCGACCATCGAGCCGAACGTCGGCGTCGTCGGCGTGCCGGACGACCGGCTCAAGGTCCTCGCCGGGATCTTCAGCAGCGAGAAGGTCCTCCCCGCGACGGTCGACTTCGTGGACATCGCCGGCATCGTCCGCGGGGCATCCGAGGGCGAGGGCCTCGGCAACAAGTTCCTGGCGAACATCCGCGACTGCGACGCGATCTGCCAGGTCATCAGGGCGTTCACCGACGACAACGTCGTGCACGTCGACGGGAAGGTCTCGCCGGAGAGCGACATCGAGACCATCAACACCGAGCTGATCCTCGCGGACCTCCAGACGATCGAGAAGGCCATCCCTCGGCTGGAGAAGGAGGTGCGCCTCAAGAAGGACCAGATCCCGGTCCTCGACGAGGTACGGAAGGCCTTCGACGCCCTCAACTCCGGCAAGACGGTGTTCGCCGCCGGGTTGGACCGTGGGCTCCTGCGGGAGCTGCACCTGCTGACAGCGAAGCCGTTCCTCTACGTCTTCAACCTCGACGAGGCGGGGCTTTCCGACTCCTCGTTGAAGGAGTCGCTCTCCGCCCTCGTCGCACCAGCCGAGGCGGTGTTCCTCGACGCCCAGGTCGAGAGCGAGCTCATCGAGATGTCCGAGGAGGACGCCCTCGAGATGCTCCAGTCGATGGGGCAGGAGGAGTCAGGGCTGCACCAGCTCGCCCGGATCGGCTTCGACACCCTCGGTCTGCAGACCTACCTCACCGCGGGTCCCAAGGAGTCGCGCGCGTGGACCATCAAGAAGGGCGCGACCGCTCCTCAGGCCGCTGGTGTCATCCACACCGACTTCGAGCGCGGCTTCATCAAGGCCGAGGTGATCGGCTTCGCCGACCTGGTCGAGGCTGGGTCGGTCGTCGCGGCGCGGTCCGCCGGCAAGGCGCGGATCGAGGGCAAGGAGTACGTGATGCAAGACGGGGATGTCGTGGAGTTCCGCTTCAACGTGTAGACGCGGGTAAAGCGGAGCGGGACCTCACCGCTGGTCCGACTCCGGCTCCTCGCCCACCAGGCCGTCGATCGACTCCCGGATGAGGTCGGCGTGGCCCAGGTGCCGGGCGTACTCCGAGATCATGTCCACGACGATGCGGCGCAGTAGGGGGTGTTGGCCGCTGCGGGTGACATAGCGGCCTTCGGTCTCCATCCCTGCTACCGCGACGGCGTCCGCGACCCGACGTCGGGAGAGCTCGACCTTCTCCTGCCACAGACGGGTCAGCTGCTCTGGGGAGTCATCCTTCGCGGTGCGCCACTCCCAGTCCGGGTCGGCGTCGAAGTCGACCTCGTTCCACGGCTCACCCGGCGGCTCAGCCAGCAGCAACCGCGCGAAGTGGGCGTCCTCCACGAGCGCCATGTGCTTGAGAAGGCCGCCGAGGGTCATCTCCGATGGTCTCAGCGTTGCCTGGAGGCTTGCAGCGTCCAGCCCTCCGCACTTCCAGGCGAACAGCCGCCGCTGCCGTTCGAGCTCGCCGAGCAGGGTCTCAGTCTCATCACCTGCCGTAGGGGGCTCGAGGACCGGAAAGCTGAAGTCGCCGCTCATGACGCGAACAATAGGGCTGCCGTACAGCCGCGTCGGGCGTCGCCGGCCCGGTGGAGCGGCCGTTGACGGGTGGACCTCGGTGCGCCAGTGGGTTTCGGCGCGATCCTCCCGGACATCCACCAGGCATGTCGCTGGAACGGCTGCTTGGCACGTGGGACATCTCGATGCGGCACGTCGCGTTGCCCGAACCTGTGGTGGGACGGCAGCGGTACGAGCAGGTGCTCGACGGGGCATTCGTGATGCTGCACTGGACCTATGACCACCCGGACTTCCCCAACGCGATCGCTTTTCTGGAGCCGTCGGCGTTCCACTACTTCGACGTCCGCGGCATCTCCCGGGTCTTCGACCTGCAGATCGACGACCTGGGCTGGTCGATGATCCGACGTGACCCAGACTTCTGGCAGCGGTCCAGCGCGACGTTCGTCGGAGCGAACAAGATGCAAGGGGTGGGCGAGAACTCCCATGACGGTGGCATCACGTGGGTGCACGACTTCACCATGACCTGGGCGAGGCCGGGCTGAGCGGGTCATCGCACAACGGGCCATGGACACGGGCTCGCTGCGGTGGTCGGCTCAAAGGTCCACCCAGACAGTTCCTGGAGGAACCATGAGCAAGAGCCCGTACGCCATCGTCCACTTCTTCCCGGGAGGGACCCGCGAGCAGTACGAAGCGTCCATCGCCGCGGTCCACCCCGGCCCCGATCAGCTACCGGCCGGTCAGACCTACCACGCCGCAGGGCCCTCGGAGGGAGGGTTCACCATCACCGCGATCCACGACTCGCAGGCGAGCTGGGAGAAGTTCCGCGACGACATCCTCATGCCCCGGATGCAGGCCGGCATCCCAGGCGGCTTCACCACGGAGCCCGTTCTGACCGCTTTTCCCGTCGTGAACCTCGTGACGGACCTGGGACGCCAGATCGTGCTGACCTGACCCGCTGGGTCGGCGTCAGTACTCGCCCTTGATGACGAAGTAGGACCCGCGGATGGTGCCCGCGAGCTTGGACTTCTGACGCGCCCACTTGAAGGCAGCGAGCTCCTCCGGCGGGTCCATGCCCTCGGAGAGCTTGAACCCGACGGCGCGCTTCCCCGCATCGGCCAGGGTGTACAGGACGTTGACGGCCAGTCCCGACTCGTAGAAGACGTGCGTCCAGCGGATCCCCTCGACCTCGAGCTCCGTCGCTTCGAGCGGCGGCGAGGCGATGACGATGCCCCGCTCGTCCTTCAGGACCTTGCTGACGTAGCTGACGAGCTTCTTCGCCTTCGCGGCAGGCTCGACGGCGAACACCGCGTCGTACTTGTTCTTGAAGTACCTCGCCTCGTTCGCCCGGAGGCCCGCCAGTGCGGGAGCGACGGGCGAGGACTCGAGTCCCTCGGTGGACACGTTCACGAAGTCGACGACGTGGGGCACGGGCTCTCCAGATCCTCGGGCGCGGCTGTCTGGAAGAACCTACCGAGACTTCGGGTTGTCACGAGCATGAAGGTCGAGATCTGGTCCGACGTCGTCTGCCCCTGGTGCTACATCGGGAAGCGGCGGTTCGAGGCGGCGCTGGCGGAGTTCCCGCACCCGGTGGAGGTGGAGTGGAAGAGCTTCCAGCTCGACCCCGGGGCAACCTCCGCTCCTGCGGGGGCGAACACAGCGCGCCTGGCAGCGAAGTACGGCCGCAGCCTGGACGAGGCACAGGCGATGGTCGACAGCGTGACTGCCGCGGCTGCCGGGGAGGGCTTGTCCTTCCGGCTGGACCTGGCCAGGTCGGGCAACACCTTCGACGCCCACCGGCTGCTGCATCTCGCCAAGAAGCTCGGTCTGCAGGACGCGCTGAAGGAGCGGTTCGACGCGGCCTACTTCACCGAGGGGATGCCGGTCGACGACCACGGCACCCTGACCGCACTCGCCGGTGAGGTGGGGCTGGACGTCACTGAGGTGACGTCCGTCCTCGCCTCCGACGACTATTCCGAGGCCGTCCGTGCGGACGTGGAGCAGGCGCGGCAGCTCGGCATCACCGGCGTCCCGTTCTTCGTGATCGACGGCCGTTACGGCGTCTCAGGCGCCCAGCCGGCGGCGCTGCTGCACCAGGCCCTCGAGCAGGCGCTCCACGAGCTGCAGGTCGCGCTGCCCCATGGCGACGAGTGCGTGGACGACGCCTGCGCCGTGTGAGGTCGGCGGCTGTCTAGGCTCGCCGGATGGACCTCGGCGCGAGCATCCGACCGCTCTGGGGGCTCGACCCCGACGTGGCGTTCCTGAACCACGGGTCGTTCGGCGCGTGCCCGACCTCGGTCCTCGACGAGCAGTCGCGCTACCGGGCCATCCTCGAGCGCCAGCCCGTCGACTTCTTCGTGCGCACCTCCCACGAGATGCTGTACGAAGCCCGCCGCACGGTGGCCCGGTTCCTTCGAGTGCACGGCGCTGGTCTGGTGTTCGTGCCCAATGCGACCACCGGTACGGCCACGGTCCTGCACAGCCTGGACATCGGGCCCGGCGACCGGGTGGTCGTGACCGACCACACCTACGGGGCAGTGCTCAACGCCCTGAGGCACCGCGGGTGCACACTCGTTGTCGTACCGCTCGAGCTCGATGACCCCGACCCGGCAGCCACCCTCCTCGAGGCGGTCACAGCAGAAACCCGGCTGGTCGTCATCGATGCCATCACCTCGAGCACCGGATGGGCGCTGCCCTGGGTGGAGGTCGTCAAGGGGTGCCGTGAGCGCGGTGTGCTCTGCCACGTCGACGCCGCCCATGCTCCCGGTCAGGTCGACGAGGACCTACAGGCGCTCGACCCCGACTTCTGGGTCGGCAACCTGCACAAGTGGGCCTACTCGCCCAAGGGCGCTGCGGTGATGGTGGTGCGCGAGGAGCTCCGTGAACGGATGCGACCGCCGGTGGTGTCGCACTTCGACGGCTGGCCGATGGCCTTCGACTGGCCCGGAACGATCGACCCGACGGCGTACCTAGCTGCTCCAGCAGCTCTCGAGCTCTTCGACTGGGACCAGGCGCGGGCTCATGGACGACAGGTGGTCAGGGCCGGCGCAGAGCTCGTTCGCGACCGGATCGGTGCGCTGCTTCCCTTGCGGGACAGCGGTTGTCAGATGTCCCTGCTCGACGTCGGCTTGCCAGACCTGCCGGCCGCTGACGCCCTGCGCGAGCGCCTGAGGACAGCGGGTGTCGAGGTGGCGTCCACCACCTGGCGAGGGCGCGGCTACCTCAGGATCTCGGGCGCCGTCTACAACGACGAGGACGACTACGTCCGCCTGGCGGAGGCGCTGGCAGCCGTCAGCTGAGTGCTGCCAGGTCGCGCGAGGCGTACCTGTAGTGCTCGATCTCCTCCTTCATCACGACGGACAGGCAGTCGGCGACGGAGCGCTCCTCCTCCGGGTAGCCCGGCGCCGGGGAGCGCGTGCACAGCCGCGCCAGCTCCGACTCGTCAAGCCCCTCGACGATCCTGCGTACGACGGCCATCCGGTCGTCGCGCGCCGCGAGGACCTCATCGAGCGACGGGCGGGCACCGAGGTCCATCCCGAGCTCGGCTGCGTCGATGGGCGAGTAGGCGGTCTGCGGCAGCGCCAGCACGTGGAAGGGCCGCGGGGCGTCCAGGACGGTCCGACTTGCCCAGGCGTCCGTGGCGTAGACGAGGTGCCGCAGCGTCTCCACGAACGACCACTCCTCGTGCACCCGCTCGTTCAGTGCCTGCTCCCCGAGCGGGAGAGCGCGTTCCAGAAACGCGGACCAGAGGCGCTCGATGGTGTCCCACATCGCGACGAAGTCACCCGGCGACGCCATCGACCGGAGCTGCACGCGCTCGGGGTGCCGTCGGTCCAGCTGCTCGGCGACGTAGTCGGTCACGTCGATGCCGTTGACGACGAGCTGTTGCACGTAGCCGTCGAGTGCCACGTCCACGAGCCAGCCGTCCACGACGCGCGTCCCGCTCAGGTCGCAGTCGACGAACCGCGCGTTGCGCATGTCCATCACCTCGAAGTGCGCGTTCCGCAGCTGCGCGTTGTTTCCCGTCTCGTGGTAGCCGGCGGACCAGCGGTGCGGCCCGTACTGCGCCGTCACGTCAGTCTCTCTGTCATGCGAGCACCCTAGGCGGCTCGCACGTGGGCCACCTGCTGCTCTGGTACCGGGCAGGCGTACCTATGGTGGGTACGTGTGCACGGTCGTGGTGCGGTGGGTCCCGGGCGAACCGGTCCAGGTCCTGGCTCTGCGCGACGAGCTCGAGGGGCGACGCTTCCAGGACCCGGGTGCGTGGTGGCCGGACCAGCCGCAGGCGATCGGCGGGCGCGACGAGGTAGCCGGCGGGAGCTGGGCGGTCACCGACGTCGCGTCGGCGGTCACCGCTCTCGTGCTGAACCGCCCGGAGAGACGGGTGGCCGACCCGCTCGCGCCGTCCAGGGGTGTGCTGCCCCTGCTCGCGGCGGCACGGGGGCAGGGCTGGCCGGAGAACATCGACCTGACGGGGATGGCGAGCTTCACCGTCGTTCTCGCTGCACCAGACGCCCTCACCATGTGGGCCTTCGACGGTGCGGTCCTCACCTGCACCGACCTGGCGCCGGGGACGCACATGGTCACCTCGGGCGGCGCGGAGGACGGCAAGGCTGACCGCTACCTGCCCCAGCTGATCGCTGCGCGCGACAGCTGGGTGTCCCTCGTGCAGCAGCAGGAGCCGGCTGACGACCCGGCGGCGCTGGTTGTGCGCCACGTCGATGGCGACAGGGTGTTCGCCACCGTCTTCGGCCAGCTGATCACCGCGACACCTGGTCGGCTCGTGCTCTCGTACAGCCGGCAGCCGTGGTCCGCGCGACCGTGGACCGAGAGCGAGTTCTCCGCGCCCGTCACCTGAGCAGGCGGTAGCCGACCCCCCGCACCGTCTCGATGCGCTGCCCCTGACCTCGGTCGAGCTTCTTGCGCAGGTAGCCCACGTAGACCTCGAGGATGTTGGGGTCGCCCTCGTAGTTGATGTCCCAGACGTTCTCGAGGATGTCCCGCTTGCTGACGACGTCCCCGGCTCTGCGGGTGAGGTACATCAGCAGCTGGAACTCGCGGGGGGTCAGCGAGAGGGGTTCGCCGGCAAGGGTCGCGCTGTGCGCGGACGGGTTCACCGTCAGATCGCCTGCTTCGAGCACGGCCGGTCGCGCAGGTGAGCCGCGCCGGACCAGGGCGCGAAGCCGCGCCACCAGGACCACGTACGAGAAGGGCTTCGTGAGGTAGTCGTCCGCACCGAGGTCGAAGGCATCGGCCTCGTCGTACTCGCCGTCCTTCGCTGTGAGCATCAGCACGGGGGTCCAGATCTTCTCCCGACGGAGCGCCTCGCAGATCCGGTAGCCACTGAGGCCGGGAAGCATGATGTCCAGGACGAGGACGTCGAACTCGCCGGTCCGCGCCTTCGACAGTCCCGTGTGGCCGTCATGGGCGACCTCGACGAGGAAGTTCTCTGCGGTGAGGCCCAGGCGAATGGCCTCCGCGAGGTGGACCTCGTCCTCCACGAGCAGGACTCTCATGAGACGCCCCCACCCAGCGGAAGCACGACGCGGAACACCGTGAGCCCTGGCGTCGGGACCACGGCTACCGACCCTCCGTGCGCCTGCACGAGCTGCCGCACGATGGCCAGGCCGAGCCCGGTGCCGCCCTGCGACCGGCTGCGTCCGTCGTCGAGGCGCACGAAGCGCTCGAACACGCGCTCGCGCTCTGCGTCAGGGATGCCGTCGCCGTCGTCGCGGATCTCGATGACCGCTTGCCCGTCGCGGGACGAGAGGCTGAACGTCACGGTGCTGTGCGCATGCCGGGCAGCGTTGTCCGCGAGGTTGCGCAGGACACGAGCGAGTCGCTGGCGGTCACCTGACACGCGTACGGCCTGCACCTGCCGCACGACGGTCACCGTGGTCGTCGCCCGGAGCCGATCGACCTCGCTGGCGACGAGGTCGTCGAGGTCGACGTCGGTGCGCCGCAGCTGCGGGCCTCGCTCGTCTGCGCTGGCCAGGAGCAGCAGGTCGGCCACCAGGTGCTCGAGGCGCGCTGCCTCTTCGAGGACGACCTCGCTCATGGTGAGCCACTGGGCTGCCTCGGGATGAGCGACCGTCACCTCGACGCTGGTGCGAATGGTCGCCAGCGGGCTCCGCAGCTCGTGGCTCGCATCGGACACGAACTGCCGCTGGGACGTCGCTGCCGACTCGAGTCGGTCGAGCATGAGGTTCATCGTGCCCGCGAGCTTCCAGATCTCGTCCTTGGCCTCGGGGACCGGGACCCGTGCCCCGAGGCTCTGCGCGTCGATCGCGGCGAGCTGAGCGCGCATGCGCTCCACAGGACGCAGCGCGCGCCCCGACATGGCGTAGGTCACTCCCGCGACCAGCACCAGGAGCAGCGGGATCGAGACCGCGAGCAGCCCGGTGGTGATGCGCGAGCTGGCATCGGCCGACTCCAAGGACTGCGCGACGATCAGGGTGTAGCGCCTGCCTTGGGCATCGCGGACACCCAGGGCAGCCTGGCGGTAGTGGGCGTCCGAGTCCAACCTCAGTCGCCTGCTCACGAAGGCGAACCGGCCGACGGGGGGGCGCGCCGTGGTGAGTGCCGGGTAGCCGCGGAGCTCCGAGCTCGAGGAGACGACTGATCCCTGGCCGTCGACGAGCTGGATCACGTTGGTGTCGCCGAGGTTGCCGGCGAGGTCCACGTCGGCGGCGCCCTTGCGGGCGATGGTGGCGGCCAGCGTCGTGGCTTGCTGGCGAACCGCCAGGTCCACGTCGGTGCGCAGGTTGTGGTGCAGGACGAACAGGAAGACCACCCCTCCGAGGACGGTCGCCAGCGCGACGGCAAGGGTGGCGATGGCGGTGGCCTGGGTGCGGACACCGGCGCGACCTCGCCAGCGGCTCATCCACGGAGCGTAGGTCCAGGTCGCTGAGAGCCCGGTGAGAGCGCTGCCGCGCAGCGGGGGAGGTCCTAGGACCTCTGTCTCATGGCGGTACCGGCCGGGTCGGCGCAGACTCGGCTTCCCCTCAGGACCCGGAGCTCCCATGCGACACCTGCCTTCCCTCACCCTCGTGGCCGTGCTCGGTCTCAGTGCCTGCTCGTCGTCGTCGTCGCCGAAGGACGCAGCACAGACGCCCGCACCGACGACCTCGACCGGCGGTACGGCGGGCTCGTCGATGTCCATCAAGGGCTTCGCCTACACCGACCTGACCGTGGCACCGGGAACGACCATCACGGTCAACAACCTGGACTCCGCCGAGCACACGGTCACCTCGGACACCAAGGGAGCCTTCGATGCGTCGAGCGTGGAGCAGGGCACGCCGGCCACCTTCACGGCACCGACGACACCCGGGAAGTACACGTTCCACTGCAGCTACCACCCGAGCATGCACGGCACGCTCACGGTGAGCTGACTCAGACGATGCCCTGACGCTGCGCCCAGAGTGCGGCGCTCGTCCGGTCGCTCACGCCGAGCACCGTGAAGACCCGTGTGAGGTGGGCCTTCACGGTCTTCTCGCTGATCGTGAGGCGGCGGGCGATCGTCTTGTTGGGCAGCCCCGCCGCCACCAGGGCGAGCACCTCGCGCTCGCGGGCTGTCAGGGAGTCGGGCCTCGTGGGGCTGCGGTTGCCAGGAAGCAGCGCCACGGCCGCCTGCGGTGACAGCGGCACACCACCGGCAGCCGCGTCGCGCACGGCCTTCACGATCTCCTCAGGCTCGGCGTCCTTGAGCAGGTACCCGACAGCACCGGCCTCCAAGGCTGCGAGGATCTTCGCGCTCTCGTTGAAGGACGTGAGGATGATGACCTTGGTGAGCGGGCTCGCCGCGAGCACCGCACGAGTGCTGGTGATGCCGTCCATCACAGGCATCGACAGGTCCATGAGCACGAGGTCCGGCAGGTGCGTCAGGACAGCGGACACGGCCTCGGAGCCGTCTTCGACCGACCCCACGACGGTGATGCCCTCGGCGGCGCCGAGCAGCGCGCTCAAGCCGCGTCGCACCACAGCGTGGTCGTCGACGATGAGGACCCTGATCACGCCGGCACCTCCAGGTGCAGGGCGGTCCCGGGCGTGTCCACCCGGTCGGTGACCGTCAGGGATCCGCCTTGGGTGTGGGCGAGACCCGTCAGCAGCTCCAGGCCGACGCTGCCTCGGCCCCGCGCGCTGGCCGCGGCGTCACGAAGCCCCCGCCCGTCGTCCGTGACGTCCAGCACCAGCATCGAGCCGGACCGCTCGAGCCGTACGTGCGCCGTCGTCGCCGCGGCGTGGCGGACCACGTTCCGGACAGCCTCCTGAGCCGTGCGGTAGACGAGCGACTCCGCAGGCTGTGACACCACGCCCAGCTCGCCCACCTCCACCTCGACGGCGATGCTGCGCAGCTCGAGCGTCGCGGCGAGGTCGGTCAGGGACGTGGCCAGTCCCTGCGCACGTAGCGCGGGCGGCGTGATCGTGACCACGAGGCTCCGGAGCTCGCGCACCCACCTGCGCAGGTCGCCGGCGGTCGAGCGCAACAGGGCACGGTGGTCCGACGCGTCCTCTGCCGCTGCACTGAGGGTGTACGAGGCCCCGGCCAGCCCCTGGACCACGCCGTCGTGCAGGTCCGCCGCGATGGTCGCCCGCTCCCGCTCCGAGGCGGCGAGAGCCGCCAGCAGCAGCCCCTCCCGCTCGTCCTGGGCACTGCGCAGCCGCGTCGCCATGCGGTAGGCGAGGGGGGCCTGCACGAGGTAGAGCACGACCAGGGCGGCCAGCAGGACCGGCAGGCTCGCGAGCCACAGCCGGCGGCTCGCGACAGTGATCACGGAGTACGGCTGGTAGGTCTCGAACAGCACCC
>JAODNB010000388.1 GCA_025464795.1 Frankiales bacterium | reverse complement strand
GCAGGACCCGGCAACCGCTTCGGCGTCGGCAAGCACGACCGGTGCTCGCCGGGCTCGCCGTCGCGGCGCTGCTCGCAGGCTGCGGCACCACCGTGCCGCTCGCCTCCCGGGCGCAGAGCACGAACGGCGGAGCGCTGGGGCCCGGAGACCAGCTCAGCAGCTCCACAGGCGGCATCAGCCCCGGCGGCAGCAGCTCAAGCGGGGCCGGCTCGACCGGGACGAGCGGCAACCCGGGCGCTCTCGTGGGCGGCACCGGCACCGCAGGCGGGGCGGCGACCACGTCCTCGACGGGTGGGGCGACAGGCGGTGGAGCACTGCCGCCGGCCACGGGCAACGGCAAGGCCAGCTCAGGCTTCGGTTGGGACGCGAGGAACGTGTACATCGGCGTACCGACGGCGGACGACTTCAACGCCGCGGCGAAGAACGCTGGCGCGAACTTCAACAACGGCGACGTGCACCGCGACCTCGATGCGATCGCGGCAGACATCAACAAGAACGGCGGCATCCTGGGCCGCAAGGTCGTCATGGCCTACCGCGACGCGCCGTCGAACGACTACGCCACCAACGGCAGCGTGGTCGCGCAGTCGATGTGCTCCTACTTCACCCAGGACCGGCCCGTCGTGGCTGTCATCAACGGCTTCCCGCAGCTCGACGCCCAGGCCAACTTCCACGAGTGCCTGAAGAAGCGCAGCGTCACGCTGGTGACTTTGACCAACACCGTCTACAGCGACAACGACTACGTCCGGCTGGGGCCGTACCTGTTCTCGGGTGCCTCGTTGAGCACCGACGTGCTGGTGCCGACGCTGGTCTCCTCCCTGAAGCGCCAAGGGTTCTTCTCCGGGTGGGACACCAAGCGCGGAGCTCCGGGGATCGGGAAGGCCAAGGTAGGTCTGCTGCTGCCCGACGACGCTGCCGGCCGCTACGTCGGTGGCGTGTTCAAGAAGCAGCTCGCAGGTATCGGCGAAGCAGTTGCCAAGGAGTACTACTACCCGCCGGAGGGTGGCGGGAACCAAGGCCAGGCTGAGGTCCTGGCCTTCACCTCCGCGGGAGTGACGCACGTCCTCGACCTGCCGCCGGTGGAGCTGGAGGTCGCGCTGTTCCAGCGCGTGGCCGAGACGCAGGGATACCGCCCCCGCTACGGGATCACGTCCTTCGACCTCCCCCTCACGGTCGAGGAGAACCCGACGATCGCCTCCCCTGCTCAGCAGGCGGGCAGCATGGGTATCGGGTGGCAGCCCTTCAACGACACCAACGCGTCCAAGGACGCCGGCCTGATGCCGGGCGGCAGGCGGTGCTTCGCAGCACTGAAGGCCGGAGGGCAGACCTTCAGCAGCAGCGCGCGACGGGCGGCTCTCGTGGCGACGCAGGCCTGTGACGGCCTGTACCTGCTTCGGGACGCGATCGTCGGAGGGCAGGGGTTCACCGGTGCGGACATCCTGCGGGCCATGCCGACGATCGGGCCGAGGTTCACCCCCGCTGCGACCTTCGGCAGCGTGCTGTCAGGCAAGGACCGAGGGGTTCCCGGCTTCTTCCGGGACCTGACCTACGACACGGGTTGCTCGTGCTTCGGCTACAAGGGCGCGAACCGGCGGTTCGCCCGATGACGGCGGTCGAGGGCTTCGTCGCGCCGGGCTTCGAGCCCGTGCGGGACGTGCTGGTGCGCCGCCCGCAGGCCTGGGGTCGCGGCGGTGGCGCGGTCAGCGCCTACGTGCACGGCGAGCTCGTCGTGGACCTCTGGGGCGGGCAGCGGGCGCCCGGCCTGCCGTGGCAGGAGGACACGCTCGCTCCCGTCGCGTCCATCAGCAAGGGGTGGGCCTCCTGCGTGGTGCACCGCCTCGTCGAGCAGGGCGTACTGGACTTCACGACCCCGATCTGCACCTGGTGGCCGGAGTTCGCCGCCCACGGCAAGGACACGATCACCCTGCGCGAGGTCTTCCTCCACTCCTCCGGTGTCCTCGGGTTCGACGGGCAGCTCGAGCTGCTCGACGGGCCGGGCTTTGGGCAGGGGTGGGCCGACTACGACGCGATCGCCGCGGCCTTGGCAGCTGCCCGGCCCGCCTGGGTCCCCGGCAGCAGGCACGGCTACCACGCCATCACCTTCGGCTGGCTGGTGCAGGAGGTCGTACGCAGGACGACCGGACGCACCGTCGGCGACCTGTTCCGCACCGACTTCGCCGAGCCCCTGGGGCTCGACAGCCATCTCGGCACCGTCGGCACCGACCTCGATCGCGTTGCCAGGGCCCTGGGCGCTGACCTGTCCTCCCTCCCCCGCGCGCAGCGCTGGTTGCTCGGCCGGATGGCGAAGAGCACCGCGGACCCGCACACCCTGGCCGGCAGGGCGCTGCTCGGGGACGGCCGCAGGAGCGTCTTGGAACGTGCACCCGAGTACCTCGCGACACCCGCCTGGCTCGAGGCGGAGGTGCCGGCCAGCAACGGCGTCACGACCGCCCGCTCACTGGCCAAGCTGTTCGCTGCCTTGGCGGCCGGAGGGACACTCGGCGGCGTACGCGTTCTCGAGCCCTCGACGGTCGACCTCATGCACGAGGTACAGGTGCGCGTCCGCGATGTCGTCATGGGCGAGGCTCTGCCCGCCTTCGCCCGTCGACTGGCTCCCACCGCAGCTGCTGCGTACGGGTTCGTGCCCAACGTCGAGTCGAAGGGCAAACGACCTCTTGGCCCCAACCCGGAAGCCTTTGCCTGTGGTGGGTTCGGCGGTCAGGTCGTGATGGCCGACCCCGTCGAGCAGATCAGCCTCGCGAGCACCTGCACCGACTTCACTCCCGGGCTCGACAAGGTCGTCCCCGAGCTGCGGCAGGCCGTCTACGACGCGGCCGCACGCCGCTGACAGCTGTCGGCAGTCCCCTTGGATATGTTGGCCGGATGCCTGCCCCGACCATGGAGGACGTCGCCCGCGAGGCCGGCGTCTCCAGGGCACTCGTGTCGTTGGTGTTCCGCGGGCAGCCGCACGTCAGCGAGCGACGGCGCACCGCGGTGCTGGAGGCAGCAGACCGGTTGGGCTACCGGCTGAACGCTGCCGCGAGCAGTCTCGCGAGCAGACAGAGCCGGATCATCGGCCTCGTCGTCAACGACCTGTCCAACCCCTACCTCGTGGCGGGAACCGAGGCACTGCAGGAACGGGCAGAGTCCGTCGGTCGCCGCCTGATCCTGGGCCTGGCCAAACGGGATGCCGAGCACGAGCAGGCTGCGATCGAGACGCTGCTGCAGCACCGGCCGGACGCGTTGATCCTGGCCGGCACCGTGCTGCCCAAGGCCGTCCTCACCCGGTTCGGACGGCAGGTCCCCACGCTCGTCATGGGTCGCATCGTGCGGGACGCGAGCGTCGACTGCATCGCCATCGACGACGCCCGAGGCGCCGAGCTCGTGGTCGAGCACCTCGCCGGCTTGGGCCACAGCCGCATCCTCCACGTCGATGGTGGCGGCGGAGCGGGCGCGGCACCTCGCCGTACGGGCTACCGCAAGACCATGACCCGACTGGGGCTGGCCGAGCACATCGACGTCATGGCCGGCGACTTCACCGAGCAGGCGGGCGCGAACGCGGCCCGCCAGCTGCTCGACCGGGACGTCCTGCCGACGGCGGTGTTCGCCGCGGACGACCTCGTCGCACTCGGAGTCCTCGACGTCTTCCGCGGCGCCGGCGTCGCGGTCCCGGAGGACGTCTCCGTCGTCGGCTTCGACGACTCGACGATCGCCCGGCTGCAGGCGATCAGCCTCACCTCGGTGTCGCAGCCGGTCCTGCACATGTCGTCGCTGGCGATCGACGCCGTGCTCGCCCGTCTCGAGGACCCCACGGCCGGCTACCGGGCCGTCGTGGTGCCACCCCAGCTCGTCATCAGAGGGTCGAGCGGGACCCCTCGGCCCGCCACTGCTTGAGCGACGCCACCGCGTCAGCCTCGGGCGGAGACCATGTCGCCGATGATGCCCGGGAGGTCGGCGAGGTCGGTCTTCGAGACGCACGCGGCAACGCCGAGCCGCTTCGCCTTCTCCTGGATGCTGTCGTCGAGGTAGGCGGTGAACATCACGATCAGCTGATCCGGCGCGTGGGCCAAGATCTGCGCGGCCGCTTCCATGCCGGTGAGCTTCGGCATCATGTTGTCGAGCAGGATGACGGTGGGGACGGGCGGTGGATCGAGGGCCACGAACTTGTTGACCGCGTCGTCGCCGTCGACGGCCTCCTCGACGACCTGGTAGCCGGCACTTTCCAGGTAGTGCTTCGCGAGCATCCTCATGTCAGGCGCGTCGTCCACGACGAGGATCGTGATGGGTTCTTGCCCGTTCATGAGACTCCCACGTGCTCAGGCAGTTGGATGAGGAGCGCTGCGAGCAGACGCCCCCTTACCTGCCGACCGGCAAGCAGGCTAGCAAACGAGATGAGGATCATGTCGACACCCGGGCCCACTGACAGCACGACCCGCGAGCAGGTGCTCGCCGTGGCGCTCGAGCTGTTCACCGTCCAGGGCTACGACGGCACGTCACTGCGACAGATCGCCGAGCGTCTCGGCTTCACCAAGGCTGCGCTGTACTACCACTTTCCCGCCAAGGACAGCCTGGTCATCGAGCTCACGCGGCCGTGGCTGGATGCCGTGTCCAACCTGATCGCGCTGTCCCACGCCGGCGACGGAGGAGTCGCCGAACGCGATCGGCTGCTGGCGGACTACCTGGACGTGTTCATCTCCCACCACGCCGTCCTGCGCTTCCTGAACCAGGACGCAGGAGCGCACAAGCACCCCGACGTGGGCAAGCGCGCGCAGGCCCTCGTCGAAGCGCTCAGGCAAGCCCTCACCGGCCCTGACGCCGACGCCGCCGCACGAGTGCGGGTGGCCTGTGCCCTGGGCGTGATCCACGCGGTCGCCGGTCTGGACCCGGCAGCGCTGCCGGAGGCTCGCGACACGGTGCTGGAAGCGGCCTGCACCGTCTTGCACGGGAGCCCGCCTGCGGGGTGAGCTGCGCCGACCAACGACCTGTCCCCGTCAGGTGCGAACGCGCACCAGCAGCAGTGCCGTGTCGTCCTCCCCCGTGGAAAGGCCACGCACCAAGCGCTCCGCCTGCTCCTCGAGGCCGGCGCCTGCCATCGACGCCAGGAGGTCCTTGAGGGTCTCCAGCCGCTCGTCGAAGGGATCGCGCCGGTTCTCCAGCAGCCCGTCGGTGTAGAGCACGATCAGATCGTCCTCCCTCAGCTCCTTGCGCATCCCGTGGCGGGTCGTGCTCGCCTCGACGCCGAGCATCAGGTCGTCGGCGCTCGACAGCACCTCTGCTGCGCCAGCACGCACGAGGATCGGCGGTGGGTGGCCAGCGGCGGACCACTCCAGGGAGGCGGCCCCGCTCTCGCAGGTCAACAGCGCGAACAGGCAGGTCGCCGAGGTCGTGAGGCCCAACCGGCTCAGGGCTCTTTCGGTCGCCCGAAGCACCCGCACGGGCGAGACCGCGTCGTCCACCGCGTAGGCACGCACGAGGCTGCGCAGCTCGGCCATCTGGGCTGCGGCGTACAGGTCGTGGCCGGTGATGTCCCCGATGACGAGCGCGGTCGTGGAGGGAGAGGTCGCGAAGACGTCGTACCAGTCGCCGCCCACCTCGAGGGCACGATCTGCCGGGACGTAGCGCGCTGCGAGGTCGAAGCCCTCGAGGTGTGGGAGTCGCGGCAGCAGGCTGGTCTGGAGCGCGGTGGCGATCGTGCGCTGATTGGCCACGAGGGCGAGGTTGTCGAGCAGCACTGCGAGCAGCGAGCCGAGCTCTCCCAGTGCCTGGACCTGCGCGTCGTCGAACGCGCCCTCGGCGAGCCCGAGGGTGAGCACTCCACGCATGCGCTGGCGCGAGGACAGCCCGATGATCAGCAGGTCGGTGGTCCCGAGCTCTTGGACGAGGGACGCCTGGGCCCGCAGCCGCTCATCGGCCGACCGCCCAGCGGCAGCGATCTCCTCGCGCGACAGGTGAAGAACGCCGCCGGGGGCCTCACCGAGCTGCCTCAGGACCCCCGCGCTCTGCGCAGAGGACCGCCGGGACTCGCGACCACCCATGTCGGGTGGCAGGTCCAGAGAGCCGTCCGGGCCCCTGCTGGCGACCCGGGTGACGAGATCGGGCTCGGTCAGCAGGTCGGCCAAGCACCAGGTCGCGACGGCCGGGACGACGAGACGAGCGGCCTCCCGCAGGAGCTGCTCGGGGCTGGCCAGACCGGCAAGTCGACGCAGCGCGACCGAGAGCAGGTCTTGGTGGGCCACCTCACGACCCTACTGTCGGGTAGCGGGGCCGGCGGCTCTTCCCGGGCGCACCTGCGGCGCGGTCAGGGTGATGTGGACCTCCCGCCACAGCGTCGGTTCGCGGTCCCGGGCGGTCACGTAGCCGGTCTTCAAGCGAGAACCTCCCTTGCTGCGTTTCGCCCTCGTGTCTAGAGTCAGTGTTGATTGTTTTCTAGCCTCCCTAAGGACACGATGCAGCGACGACTCGCGACCCTGGCGGTCACGTGTGCCGTGATGACGGCGTGCGGCACCACCGTTCCGGCCGCGCAGCAGTCCGGCCTGGGGCAGGCGCGCCTCGGCGACAGCTCGTCCCTCGGCAGCGCAGGCGCGCCTGAAGGAACGGCACAGGGCGGTACTGCTCCTGGTGCTCCCGGCACGACGGCCACGTCGGGCGGCGCTCCCGCCACCGGCCCCGCAACCACGGTCCCGGGAGGCAACGGCTCCGGAGCCGGATCAGCTGCGGAGGGCACTACCCCCGGCCAAGGCTCGTCCGGTACGACCGCTGCCAAGGTCACCAAGCCCATCACCATCGGCTTCCTGAACACCGGAAGCACCGCGGCCCTCGCCGCCGGCTTCGGCAAGAAGGGGAACACCGTCACGTGGCAGGGCACGGACGAGGCCCTGATCCGCTACTACAACGCGCACGGTGGCATCGCCGGTCGCCAGATCAAGCCGGTCTTCTACACGGTGCAGACGAGCTCCTCGAGCTTCGCCAACGACACCCAGGCAGCATGCGCGAAGTTCACCCAGGACAACCACGTCGACCTGGTGCTCACCACGGCGGGTACGGGCTCGTTCGACAACTACGAGCACTGCCTCGACAAGGCCAAGGTGGTGAACCTCGAGACGTACGACCAGGGCAACACCGACTCAGGCACGTTCGCCGCCTATCCCGGGTTGTTCACGGTCGGAGCACCCGTGATCGACCACGCCATCACGGCGACGCTGTCCGGACTCGCCAGGTCGGGCTACCTCACGCGGAAGAACAAGATCGGCGTCCTCGTCGAGACGTGCCCGTACAACGTGCGAGCCTACGAGCGCAGCTACGCACCGCTGGCCAAGAAGCTCGGGATCTCCGTCACCCGACGCGACGTCAGCTGCGTCGACAACGCAGGTGACCTCGGAACGATGCTGCAGCAGGCATCCACCACGGTGCTGCCCTTCCGGTCCGCGGGCATCGACCGGATCAGCTTCGTCAGCGACTTCGAGTCGGTGCTCATGCTGGGCTTCTCGGACCAGGCTGAGTCGCAGGGGTGGCGGCCCGGTTACGCCTTGACCAGCGCGTCGCACGCCGCCGCGTACGCACCCCAGCTGTCACAGCCCCAGCTCCCGCAGATGCACGGTGTGGGCAACCTGCCGAACGTCGACGTCACCTCTCGAGGGGCGCTGTCGGAGCCGACCAAGCGCTGCCGGGCAAGGCTGACCAGCCAAGGCGTCACGGGCTCAGCATCGGGCGACTACAGCATCCTGGACACCGGGTGTGACGTCTTCTCGCTCTTGGAGGCGGCCCTCACGAAGACTCGCGGAGCGTCGACGACCGCCGCTCTGATCACCGCACTGCACAGCCTCGGAACGATGCGCAACAGCGCTGCCGTTCTCTCGACCACGCAGACCTACGCAGCGGGTCAGCGGGACGGCGCGCCGCCCTCGGCAGTCTTCGAGTACGCCACAAGCTGCGCGTGCTTCCGCTACCGGGCCTGAGCACGTGTGTGACCTGCCTCGGCGGTGAGTGACCCGGCCAGTCGGGGGTAGGGCGCGTCAGGACCTGGAGCGAGGACCTGAGCGAGGAGGCAGAGTGGACAGCGCGCTGGCAGGAAAGACCGTGGCATTCGTCGTGGCCCCGGAGGGCATCGAGCAGGTCGAGCTCACGGAGCCCTGGAAGGCCGTGCAGGAAGCAGGCGGAACGCCACGGCTGCTCAGCACCGAGCCCGGTGAGGTCCAGGCCTTCAACCACATGACGCAAGCCGACACCTTTCCCGTTGACGGCACGGTGCAGGACGAGGAGGTCGGGACCTACGACGCGCTGGTCCTTCCCGGCGGAGTCGCGAACCCCGACTTCCTGCGTACCGTGCCGGCCGCCGTCGCCTTCGTGAAGAGCTTCTTCGACGCCGGGAAGCCGGTCGCGGCGATCTGCCACGCGCCCTGGACGCTGATCGAGGCGGACGTCGTCCGCGGTCGCACCCTCACCAGCTGGCCCTCGCTCCAGACCGACCTCCGCAACGCCGGTGCCACCTGGGTCGACCAGGAGGTGGCCGTCGACACGCAGGGGCCCTCGACGCTCATCACGAGCCGCAATCCCGATGACCTGAAGGCCTTCACGACCGCCCTGGTCGAGGCCTTCTCCTCGCACTGACCCCGCCGATCGCAACCTGGAGCTGCTCATGATCACCGAAGCCGACGTCCCTGCCATCACAGGCCTTGCCGTGCACAGCCGTGCCGGAGCCGCACTGGGCCTCGTCGAGAGCGTCTTTCGCGACGCCGCCAACGACGAGCCGCTCTTCGCGCTCGTGAACCAGGAAGCCGGGCGCACTGTGGTGCCCCTGCTGCACGCAGAGCTGGAGGGCGCAGCGCTCGTGGTGCCCTACACCGACGAGCAGCTCCGCACGGCGCCACCGCTGGCGAACGAGCTCGACCTGACACCGGAGCAGGAGCAACGCGTGTTCGAGCACTACGGCATCGCTACTCCCCCGCCGGAGTAAGGGATTTGTGCCTGTTCGACCGACCAGCGTCGTGGGCACGACCGTTGGCCAGGAAGCCAGCCTGGCTTTCCCAGCCTCATTTCCCAGCTTAAGGAGCGCCGATGACCCCGGTTGCCAGTGTCGATTACCAGAAGAGCGTGACGGACGGCCTGAGCTCCGTCGCGACTTTCGTCCCCAAGCTCGTCGGCTTCCTCGTGATCCTCGTCGTGGGCTATGTCATCGCGAAGATCGTCGCCAAGGTCGTGAACGCGCTGCTCGAACGAGCCGGCTTCGACAAGGCGGTCGAGCGTGGGGGCATCAAGAAGGCCCTCGACAAGAGCAGCTTCGACGCCAGTGACATCGTGGCCAAGGTCGCCTTCTACGCGGTGTTCATCCCCTTCCTGACCGCCGGCGTCGGGGTCCTCGGCATCACAGCCCTCGAGCAGCCACTTGCGCAGTTCATCGCGCTGCTTCCCAAGATCGTGGTCGCCATCGTCCTGGTCGTCATCGGCATGGCGGTGGCCACGGCAGCCAAGAAGCTCATCGAGGGAGCCCTCGGCGGGCTGTCGTACGGCACGGCACTGGCGAACGGCGCTGCCGTCTTCGTGGCCTTGGGCTTTGTGAAGGCGGCGCTCGACGAGGTGGGCATCGCGACGCAGGTCACCACTCCCCTGCTCTACATGCTGCTCGCCACCGTCGGCGGCATCCTCATCGTCGGTGTCGGTGGAGGCCTGATCGAGCCGATGCGCACCCGCCTGGACAACGCCCTCAACTCCGCCGCTGACGAGGCCAAGAACATCAAGCGCGAAGCTCAGTCCTCCAACGGCTCCGAGCCCGATGGCGCCGTCTACCCGCAGGGCACCAGCAAGCGCACCAGTGGACGGGTGTCCTCCACGCGCCGCTCCTAGCCAGCGCCGTTCCTGAGGCGCAAGCACGTCGTACATGCAACGGTCCGCTCTCCCTACGTGGGAGAGCGGACCGCTTGCTTGATCAGCCTGTGGCGCTCGGGGAGGCAGTGGTACTGCCCCCAGTGTGACCGTCGTGGCCGCCACCAGCCGTGATGGTCTTGAGGTCAGCACTCACGTCGTAGAACACCCTGTTGCCGCCGGCGTCGGTGCCGAGAGCGTCGTAGCTGCCGTCGGCGTCCTTGCGGACGGTCGTGATGGTGACGGTGCTGTACTTCGCCTTCACCGCGGCCTTGACGTCGTCGGCCGGGGTGCCGGTGACGGCAGTGTCGGTGCCCGCCCCACGGTTGCCCCCGGGTCCGCCGCGACCGCCACCGGCGGTGATGGTCGTGAGGTCAGCACTCACGTCGTAGAACACCCTGTTGCCGCCGGCGTCGATGCCGAGGGCGTCGTAGCTGCCGTCGGCGTCCTTGCGGACGGTCGTGATGGTGACGGTGCTGTACTTCGCCTTCACCGCGGCCTTGACGTTGTCAGCCGCGGTGCCGGTCACGGCAGTGTCACTGCTGGCCGGTGGCGCGGCTGCAGCTGTCGACGTGGTGCTGCTGGAGGAGGAAGGCGTCGGCTCGGCTGCGCTGGCGTTCAAGCTTCCGGCCAGAATCCCGCCGGCAACGAGCCCTGACGCGATGAGCGCCGTGGTTGCACCGACCTTGCGGATGCTTCGGGTGGACATTCGGGTGTTCCTCTCGTTGGCCCAGGAGGGCTTCGGGGTGCCCGCTTCTCGGGCGTGACACCACCGTCGGCCGCCCTCCTGTGCCGCACCTGGCAAGGCGCTTCGGGACCACTGAGACTCAGCCAGCGGCGACGGGTGCCGACGCAGCTCGTCATTCAGGAGGTGCCGTGCTCACCCAGGCTCACCCAGCAGCTCGGGCCTACGGCATCGTCGGGACCGCGGTGCAGGTCAGCTGCTCCAACGCCTCCATGAAGGCGCTGTCGAGGTCCGCCTGCGGGAACAGCAGCGCGTCGAGGCCCGTGATGCGGACCGCCTTGGCGACGATCCCTCCGGCGTTGACGGCCACGAGGCGGGCTCCGGTGCCGCTCAGCTTCTTGGCGGCAGCAGCGAACACTCCGAGGATGGTGCTGTCGACGAACAGGCACTCGCGCAGGTCAAGCACCACGAGGGGTGCCGTGCCCGCCAGGTCGGACAGGGCCCGACGGAGGACGTGCGAGGTCGAGATGTCGTGCTCGCCCGCCAGTCGAACCAGGGCGACCTCTGCACCTAGGGGGTGCTCAACGGAGATCGACATCGCTGCCCCCCTCGCCGGAAGAGCTGAACCGGGCGGCGGCCAGCAGGTCGGCGAGGCAGCTCGCCACCGCGGCAGGAGCGAGCGTGCGCGGGAAGGGAGCGCGGGCCCCCGCGTTCCGCAGTGCCTGGGCTCGTTCGGGCACCTCGACCTGGACCGCGACCGCAGTGCGGGCAGCGAACCGGCGGACCTCGGTCAGCACGGCTTCGGCGGGTACCCGGACCATCACGTCCTGTAGGACGAGCAGGTCTGGTTGCTCGGCGATGCAGACACCGAGCGCCTCGGCGCCGTCGTCGTGCTTGCTGACGACCGTGAGGCCACGCTCGTTCAAGCCGGCAGCGAGCCGGTCGGCAAACCAGCCGAGACGGTGAGCGATCACGACTCGAGGCGGGCAGCCCTCCCCTGCTGCCGCGACGGCATCGCCACCGTGCTCACGGATCGCGTCGGTGACGCAGTTCAGCGCCTCGACTCGCCGGGCGTGGTCGAACTGGGCCTCACGCGACATCCCGCCCGACGCAGGATCGCGGTCGCTCACCGCCTCCAGCCATGCAGTCACAGCCTGTGCTCGAGCTCGGACGACGTCGGCCCGCGTAGCCCCGGCCCACGTCAGCGGCTGCGCCTCACGGGGCAGAGCTGCAGGGCAAGACAGCAACAGCGGGGTCGGAGACGCACCCAGAGCCGTCGGCTGCAATCGCGGGCGTTCAAGTGATGTGTTGCTCATGAGCGGCAGCCACCTCGGATCAGGGATGTTGACCTGGCCTGCGCACTGCACAGGCGATCCGGCGGCTGCTGCACCGAAATATCACGATACCGCGCAGCATCCCCCCCTGGGGGATAGGCCTGTCTTACCCCTGGTCGGCGTGGGCGCCGTCCACCATCGCTTGCGCGATGTCACGCAGCTTGCGATTGGCGGATTGAGAGGCCCGCGAGAGCACTTGGAACGCCTGGGCCGGACTGATCTTCTGCTGGGCGACGAGGATGCCCTTCGCCTGCTCGATCACTGCCCGGGAGGCCATCGCCTCCGCCATCTGCTTCGCCAGGGCCACCGTCGTCTCGTACAGGCTGGCGTTCGCCAGCGCCACCGCGGCATATCCCGCGAAGGTCTTGGCCAGCTCGACTGCGCCGTCGTCGAAGACGCCTGATCGGTCGGCGTAGATGTTGAGCGCACCACTGACTGCCGTGTGCAGCGGGATGCCGATCGACAGCGACGACCGCGCACCGTGCCTCACCGCGTCGGCGGTGAACTCCGGCCAGCGGGTCTCCTGCGACATCTCCTCGATCAGGTAGACGGTGTCCTTCTCGGCGGCGGACAGGCAGGGGCCGTAGCCCGCTCCGTACTGGGTCTCGTCCAGGGTCATGGCGAGCTCGCCGGTGTAAGCGGC
>JAODNB010000357.1 GCA_025464795.1 Frankiales bacterium | reverse complement strand
TCGGCGCGAAGGGCTGGGGCCAGGGAGCTCTCGACTGGCTCGGCAGCGCGTGATCCGGCTGGCGTTCCGCCTCAGGTGGGCGCTGCTGCGGGGTGGGCTGCGCTCGGGTCCGGGTTCGGGAGGTCGTCGGTTCGGGCTGATCGCGGGGGCGGTCTTCGGTGCCTTCCTGGCTCTGCTCGGCTTCGGCGGCCTGGCCGCGCTGCGCGGCAGTGCGAGCGCCGACGACACGGCGGTCGTGCTTTTCTCCGCGCTCGTCATCGGGTGGACGGTGCTGCCCATCCTGACCTTCTCGAGCGACGACCTGCTCGACGCCAGCAAGCTCGCGCTGCTGCCCCTCACGACGCGAGACATCCTCGAGCTGCACGGGTTCGGGGCGCTGCTCGGGGTGGCGCCGATCGCCACCACGATCGCGGTGCTGGGCGTGATCCCGGGGACCGGGGGCAACGGCCCGTCCTACCTCGCGGCCGTCGTCGCGGCTCCCCTCGAGGTGATGATGTGCGTGGTGGTGAGCCGTACTGCCGCCACCACCCTGTCGCGCCTGCTCCGCTCGCGCCGCGGCCGAGACCTCGGCGTTGCGCTCACGGCGGTCGTCGCCGTCAGCGGCCAGCTCATCAACCCGCTCCTGCAGAAGGCCAGCCAGGGGGACGGTGCCCGGGAGGGCCTGCACCGCGTCGCCTCGCTGCTCGACGTGCTGCCGCCGGGGCTCGTCGCCTCAGCACCCGGACTGGCTCGGAAGGGCTCGTACTGGCAGTCGTCGTTCCACCTCGGCGTCGGGATAGCCACGGTGGTCCTGCTCCTGCTGCTGTGGGCGCGCGCCCTGCGGCGCAGCGAGGAGACGGTCGACGCGACCTCGAGCCCGACTCGCAAGTCGACGAGCCTGACCCCCCGCCTGCTCGCCGGGGTACTGCCGACCGGCCGGGTCGGGGCGGTGGCGAGCAAGGACCTCCGCTACCTGGTGAGGGACCCTCGTCGACTGATCCAGCTCGTCACCGGCGCGGTCTTCCCCGCCTTCTTCGTGGTGATCACGCCGGCCCTGTCCGCGGGCGGCGGCTTCGACCCCGGCATGGTGTTCGCGGTGTGCGGGATCGCCCTGCTGTCGGGGCTGCAGGGCTCCAACCGCTTCGGTCATGACGGCACAGCGACGTGGCTGCTCGTCGCGTCGGGTGCGGACAGGAGGGCGGCCCGTCGCGACCTGCTCGGAGGTGATCTCGCCCTCGTCATCGTGATCGCCCCGCTGATGCTGGTGGCCGGCGTCGTGATCGCCGCGATCTGCGACGGCTGGAAGTACCTCGCCGCCGCGGAGGGCTCCGGTCTCGCCGTGCTGGGACTCACCGTCGGTGCCGCCGGGCTCGTCGCGGTCCTCGCGCCGTTCCCCCTGCCTGAGGGCTCGCGGAACGCTTTCAGCAACGGAGGCGGCGGTCAGGGCCTGTTCGCTGCGCTGCTCGTGCTCGGGATGATGGCAGCGGTCGCGATCGTCGCGCTTCCCCTGCTGGTCCTGCTGATCCCGGCTCTGCACCACCCCTCGTCGGGCTGGACGCTGCTCGTCGCCGGACCGCTGTACGGGCTGGTGGTGGGCGGCGCCTTTCGCGAGCTCGCCGCCCGCCAGTGGGCCGTTCGGGGCCCGGACGTCCTGCTCCGCCTGAGCTCCCGCCCCGCGTAGACGTCCCGCCGCAGGTCAGCCGCGGAGCAGGAGCAGGGTGGCCTCGAGCTCATCGGGGGCGACGAGGACCTCACGCGCCTTCGAGCCCTCCGAAGGCCCGACGATGCCGCGGCTCTCCATGAGGTCCATGAGGCGACCGGCCTTGGCGAAGCCCACCCGCAGCTTGCGCTGCAGCATCGACGTGCTGCCGAACTGGGTGCTGACGACGAGCTCGATGGCCTGCATCAGGACGTCCAGGTCGTCGCCGATCTCCTCGTCGACCTCGCGTCCGGGAGCTGCCTGCGGGGCTCCGACATCCTCGCGGAAGGCGGGCTGGCGCTGCTCCTTGCAGTGCTTGACGATGGCGGCGACCTCGGCGTCGCTGACGTAGGCGCCCTGGACGCGGATCGGCTTCGACATGCCCATCGGGAGGAACAGCGAGTCGCCCTTGCCGATGAGCTTCTCGGCGCCGGGCTGGTCGAGGATGACCTTCGAGTCCGTACCCGAGGACGTCGCGAAGGCCAGGCGAGAGGGCACGTTGGCCTTGATGAGACCGGTGACGACGTCGACGGACGGCCGCTGCGTCGCAAGGACGAGGTGGATGCCGGCGGCGCGTGCCAGCTGCGTGATGCGGACGATCGCGTCCTCGACGTCGCGGGGCGCCACCATCATCAGGTCGGCGAGCTCATCGATGATGACCATGAGGTACGGGTACGGCGTGTACACGCGCTCCGACCCAGGGGGCGCGACGAGCTTGCCGTCGCGTACTGCCTGGTTGAAGTCGTCGACGTGCCGGAAGCCGCTGGCGGCCAGGTCGTCGTAGCGCTGGTCCATCTCGCGCACGACCCACTGGAGGGCCTCGGCGGCCTTCTTGGGGTTGGTGATGATGGGCGTGATGAGGTGCGGGATGCCCTCGAAGGCGGTGAGCTCCACCCGCTTCGGGTCGACGAGGATGAGGCGGACCTCGTCAGGCGTCGCCCGCTGCAGGATGCTGACGAGCAACGCGTTGATGCAGGTCGACTTGCCCGCCCCGGTCGCGCCGGCGACAAGGATGTGCGGGGTCTTGGCGATGTTGGCGCACACGAAGCCGCCGTCGACGTCCTTGCCGAGCCCGACGAGCATCGGGTGGTGGTCGTTCGTGGCGGCCGGGCTGCGCAGCACATCGCCCAGCGACACGTTCTCGCGGTCGCTGTTGGGGATCTCGATGCCGATCGCGGACTTGCCCGGGATCACGTCGATGATCCGGACCTCTTCGGTCTTCACGGCGTACGCGATGTTGCGCTGCAGCGTCTTGATCCGCTCGACCTTCACGCCGACGCCGAGCTCGATCTCGTACCTGGTGACGGTCGGCCCGCGGCTGAAGCCGGTGACCTGCGCGTCGACCTGGAAGTCCTCGAGCACCTGGCCCAGGGCCTTGATGATCTCGTCGTTGGCGGCGCTCCGGGCCTTCGGCGGGGTTCCGGCGCCGAGCATGTTGGGGTCGGGCAGCACGTAGTC
>JAODNB010000336.1 GCA_025464795.1 Frankiales bacterium | reverse complement strand
CGGGGAAGTCGAGGGCGAACTCGGAGCCCTTGCCGAGCCGGGAGTGGACGGTCAGCTGGTAGCCGGAGTCCTCGGCGAGGCGCTGCACGAAGGACAGGCCGAGCCCGAGACCGCCGACCTTGCGGGTAGCCGATCCGTCCACCTGCTCGAACGACGTGAACAGCGCCGCTTGGTCCGCCTCGGCGATCCCAGGGCCGGCGTCCTTGACGGTGATGCGCACGTGCCTACCGTCCGGAGCGAGCGCGCCGAGGAAGGTGATCGCCGTCCCGGGCTTGGTGTACTTCACGGCGTTGTCGATGAACTCGTCGAGCGCCTTGCCGACCCAGGTGGGGTCGACGTGGACGGCGGGGAGCCCTGCAGCGACCCGGCGCTTGAGGTCCGAGGAGCGCTCGGGCGCTTTCGCCTGCCACTGCTCGATGCGCGCGTCGAGCAGGTCGCGCACCGACACCGGCCGTGGGGACACCGACACCCGCCCGGCCTCGAGGGCCGCGACGTCGACGAGCAGGTCGACGATGCGGTTCATCTTCAGCGCCTCGTCGCGGATCGTCGTGGAGAACAGGGTGACCTTGTCCGAGGCCAGTCCTGGCTTGCTCACGAGGATCTCGGCGTAGCCCCGGATCGGCGTCAGCGGGGTGCGCAGCTCATGGCTGACGTTGGACAGGAACTCGGTCTTCATGCGCTCGACCGCGCGCTCGCGGGTCGTGTCGCGCAGCACCACCACCACGCCCTCGACGCCCAGGAGCGGGGTGACGGCCACCCGCACCGGAACCCGGGAGCCGTCTGTCCGCAGCACCTCCGCCGGCTCGTCGTGCAGGCGCATCTCGACGTCCGCGAGCTGCATCCCGTGGGGATCACGCACGTCGGCGACGAGCTCGAGCTGCTCACCGAGGACGTCCTCCGCCTCGAGCCCGAGCATCTCGAGCGCAGCGCGGTTCACCGACGTGACGACGCCGTCGGCGTCCGTCGCGAGCAGGCCGTCCGACATCGACTCGAGCACCGTCGCGAGCCGGGCTGCCGAGTCGCGCAGGTCGCCGGTGGCTTGCTGCAGGGACGTGGTCATCGAGTTGAAGGTGCGTGACAGGGTGCCGACCTCGTCCTGCGACCGCACCGACGCGGACGCCCCGAGATCACCGGCGGCGACCCGGGCAGCCGCAGCGGTCAGCAGCCGTACGGGCTCGACCGTCCGACGGCCCAGCACCGCTGCCCCGGCCGCGACGAGCACCAGCGCGACCAGCGCCGAGATCATCAACAGCTGCAGAGCTCTGCGCTCCGCGTCCAGTGCTGGGCCGGCGTCGCGGGCGACGGCGAGCAGGGCGACGGTCGACGGGTTGGCAGGGGTGGTCTGGTCCAGCAGCGGGCGCAGCGCGATCGTGGGCTGGCTCCCCTGAGAGGCCAGGACGCGACCGTCCTCCGGGACCGAGCTGTCGGCTCCCGCGTCGTGCACCAGCCGGAGCAGCTCTCGTTGCTTCGTCAGGCTGGCGTTGGAGGCCACGACCTGGAGCGGATCGCCCGCGAGCAGCGAGAGGCTGTAGCTCGCGCCGGTGTCGAGGTCACGCTCGGCGTAGGTGTTGTCGATGCGGATGCCGTACACGTAGACCTCGGACGGCGCTGCCGTGCCGGTGGTGGGCGCGATCGCGATGACGGCCACCGAAGGCGGAGAGCCCGCGAGCCGGACCGGGACGACGACCGGGACCTTGAGCTTGCGGGCACCGCTGCCCGTCAGCGCCGCTCGCACCGCAGGCACGGACGCCAGCCCTGCGACCTCGCTCGGGGTCGGGAGGGCCGACGAGGTGCCCACCCGCCCCGCCAGGGCCACCGGGTTACCTGAACGCGGAACGCGTACGACGAAGTCGTCGATGTGCGGAGGGCCGAGCAGCTGGAGGTACTGGGCGCACTGGCCGCGCGCAGCGGTGGGCCCGCAGACACCGGGCACGACGTACACGATCTGGCTGGCCTGGCTGAAGACGTTCTCCTGCAGCGCCGACAACCGGGTGTCCCGGGCGGAGACGACGAGGTCCCTGTTCTGCTTGTCGTACGAGGAGACCACCACGGAGCCGACGACCCCGACCGCGGCGATCGCCATCGCGAGCACGCCGACCAGGATGGCGCCGACCACCTTCGACAGCAGGCTGACCTGGGCGAGCAGGGCAAGCCCCACGAGCAAGGCCAACGCCCCGACGCCGCGCAGGACCAGGACCGTCTCCGGAGCGGACGAGCCTGAGTCCGCGAGCGGACCGAGCGCGGACGCCGCCCCCATCAGCACGAGTCCCGCGCCGATCCAGGCACCCACGCCGTCCCGGCGGTTCCACAGGGCCGCGGCGCCCGCGACCAGGGACGCTCCCGCGGCAAAGGACGCCGGCCCGGCGGTGGCTGCGAGCGGGAGCACGACCCCGTACACAGCCGTGGGCGTGCGTCGGGTGCCGAGACCGCCGGTCCAGAGACCGGCAGCGAGAACGAGGGAGCCCGCCGCGCGGCCGAGGGCAAGGCCGTCGGAGCTGGGGTCCCCGAGCCGCAGCGCCGTGCGCACCTCGATGCCGGCGAGCAGCAGCGAGGCGACAGCGACGAGGGCACCCGGCAGCGAGCGGCGCAGCAGGCCAGCGGCGGCCAGGCCGAGAAGAGCGCCGATCAGCAGCAGCTGAACGGCTCCGAGGAGCGCGAAGGGGACGCCGGGCTCCATGAGCGGAGTCTAGGGATTCAGCACGAGGGAGGCGTGCCGCCGGACCGCAGGGTCGCGAGCGCTGCCAGCGCCCCGTGCAGCGTGCTCACCTTGACCAGCGTCAAGCCACTGGGCTTGTTGGCGGCAGCGTCCGCGCAGTTCTCCGCCGGAGCCAGGAAGACGGTCGCGCCTTGCGCCTTTGCTCCCCGCATCTTCTGAGCGATGCCGCCGATCGCGCCGACCTGGCCGTCCCCGGAGATCGTCCCCGTACCGGCGACGTTCTTGCCGCCAGTGAGGTTCTCCGGGCCGAGCTTGTCGATGATCCCGAGCGCGAACATGAGGCCGGCGCTGGGACCCCCGACGTCCTTCAGCTCGATGTCGACCTTCACCGCGGACTCCTCGTCAGGGGTGACCCCCACGATCGCCCGCGGCGCGTCACCTCCGGAGGAGATGGTGGTGAGGACGACCGAACCCGCGACACCCTTGCGGAGGAAGCCGATCGTCACGGCCGTACCGGGCCGGCGAGAGCTGATGAGGGATTTCAGCGAGTCGGAGTCCTGGACCTTCTTGCCGTCGACGGTGGTCAGCACGTCACCGACCTCGAGCTTGCCGTTGGCGGGTGCGGTCTTCGAGACGTCCTTGACCGTGACGGTGGAAGGGATGCCGAGCTCGTGCAGCGCTGCGACGGTCGCATCGTCGTGCGACTGCGCCATCTGCTTGACGGTCTCCTGCTCCGCTTGGGCCGTCGACTGGTCCGGTGGGTAGACGATCTCTCGGGGCACGACGGCCTCGCCCGAGGACAACCAGCCCTGCATCGCCTGGAACAAGGAGATGTGGTCCTGCACGCTCACGGTCGTGAGATCCAGGGAGCCCGTCGTCTTGTACGTCTTCGCACCCGTGATGGTGAGCACGGGCGTGCCACTGGCCTCACCGAGCGTGTTGAACGCAGGGCCGGGGGTCAGCGCGACGTACGGGACCTTCTCGACGGCGCCGGCGATCGCGAGGCCGAGGGCCATCACGCCGGCAAGCAGCAGGGTCAGAGCTCGGCGCGACACCGCCTGAGCCTAAGGGAGGATCAGGAGGCGAAGAAGCCGAGGCTCTTCGAACCGCCGCCGACCGCCTGGCCGTTGCTGGCCGCGAGCGCCACGACGGGCTGCTCGGGGATGTCCTCGACGACCGCCGGCACACCGACCTCCTCCGCAGCGGGCGCAGCCACGTCCGGCTCGGGAGCGGCCTCGACCGCCACGGGCGCGTCCGCCGGCAGCTCGACGCGGTACCAGGCCTTGAACGCGAGCGGGACCTCGGCGAGGGAGTGGACGCTGACCTCGGCGATGCCCTCCACGTTGCGCAGGTGCTCGACGAGCCGTACTGCGTCCTCGAGGCCAGCGACCCGGCGGAAGGCGGGGGTCCCGTCGTGGGCGGGGAAGAAGACGACGTGCTCCATCTGGGGGCTCCTCGAGAAGTCGGATGAGGTAGGGGCGCTCCTACCCGTGTCCTCTCTCACATCGGCACGTTGTAGTGGGTGTCTTGAGCGCTTGGTCCCTGATCCGGTCGAGCACCCCTTGTCCTGACTTGTCCGTTAGTGCACACTTACGTCCAGGCCATCCGACATTTTGCATGACCCGTTGCGCGAGGAAGCGGTTTCCCGGCCGTTTGACAGTGCGTCGGGCCTTCCCAGCCCCCGATGGAAGAGGTCTCCCCCAGTGTCGACCGCACAAGACCTGCTGTACGCAGAGCCGGCCGTTCCGGCTGCTCCGGTGCTGCGGCTCGTCCCTGCGACCCCCCTCGACTTCGACGACGCCGTCAAGCGGGTCCGTCCTCGCCTGCACCGCTACGCGATCCGCCGCCTGGGCGACAGCCACGAGGCCGAGGAGCTCGTCCAGGAGGCTCTGCTGCGGGCCTACACGCACCGCGAGCAGCTGCT
>JAODNB010000321.1 GCA_025464795.1 Frankiales bacterium | reverse complement strand
GGGGTCAGGACCGTGATGTCGTGCGCTCCCGATGCCAGGCCCCCGATCACGACGTCGGCTGCGCCCGGGCCGGTGCTGTAGACCGTCGAGCTGCCCTCCACGGTGACCGTGGCGTTCTTCAGCGCCGTGCCGCCCTCTGTCACCGACACCGTGGCGGTACCGGTCTGGCTGGCGACCATGGCAAGCGCGACCGGGCCGCTCACGCTTCCCGTCTGGTCGGCGATGGTGTATCCGGGTGCTGCTGCTGACACCGTCCAGGTCCCGGGCGGGACGTAGACGTCGTGCTCGGTACCGTCTCCGAGCAGCGAGAGGTTCAGGACGCTCCCGTCGGGCGAGGTCACGGCCACAGCGGCCTTCGTCGTGCTGGCGCCGGACACCGTGAGGGCGAGCTTGGTCTCCGCGACCGACACCGACTTCGTGACGCTCGGGGCGTCGGAGGCGAGGATCGTCACGGCGGTGGAGCTCGGCTGGTGACCTGCGGGTCCGGTGGTGGTGATGCGGTAGGCGCCCGGTGCGACCTGGGCGAAGGTCGTGCCGACGCTGCCTCCGGTGGTCACGGCCTCCTGCGCGGCCTGGCTGATCGCCCCGGTGCCGGTGGCGACGAGAGCGACGTGCGCGCCCTCCATCGAGTCGCCCGAGGTCGACGACAGCTCGACGACGACGGCGGGCAGCTGCTGCTGCAGGGTGGCCTCCAGGCCGGCGAGCTGACCAGAGGCAAGCGTGATGTCCCGGGCCACGGAGCTGTAGCTCGAGCCGGCTGGCCCGGTCACCACGATGTGGAAGGTGCCGTCGCTGAGGCCGCTGGCCTGGACGTCGCCGAGCGCCGAGGTGGTGAACGGCGACCCTGGCACCGGCAACCCTCCCGAGGTGATGGCGACGAGCGCACCGGGCAGCGGCGCGGGTGCAGCGCTCCCGGTCTGACCGAGCACGTGCACCGCGATGGCGTTCCGACGGTCCGCCAGCAGCACCGTCACCTTGCTGAGGGCGGTCGCGGGGTCGAGGGTGATGCTGGTCGTCAGCGGCGCGTGGTCCGGCGCGGTGACGGTGAGGCTGTAGGTCGTCGGGACCAGGCTGCCGACGGCGTAGACGCCGGGCCGGCTCGGGTCGAGGGCCGCCACGGTCGAGGTGCCGGCTGGGCTGGTCAGCAGGACGGTCGCATCGTTCACGAGGCTGCCGCCGGGGGTGCGGTCGTCCTTGACGGTGATGTCGACGGCGACCGGCTTCGCCACCAGCTCGAGGTCCTGGACCAGCTGTCGCTTGGTCTCGTCGGTCAGCGCAGTGGCGTCGAACTGCAGGTCACCGGAACCGGCTCCCGTGTCATCGTAACCGCTGCCTGAGGGCAGGACCGTGCTCACGTGCCAGACCGCCGCGCTGTCCAGGGGAAGCCCCAGGTGCTCGGTGGTGCCGGTGACCAGGAAGCTGCCGTCAGCCCTGGTCACCGCCGAGAAGGTCTCGCCACCGGAGACGGCGGTGACCGTGATCCCGGACAGCGGAGCGAGCTGGCCACCGATCCGCCCCCGCAGCACGCCGTGGATCGAACCGAGGCGCGACAGCGTGACGACGTGAACGGCCGTGGCGACGCCCGAGACCAGCTCGTGGTCGACGACGCTGGTCGCCTCGTCGAAGCCAGGGGCGCGCACCCGCAGGGAGTACGGCTGGGACTCGGCGGACAGCCCCGGGAAGGTGACCTGGTCGGTGCCCGGCGGCACCGGCAGCGTGGTGGTCGCCACGCCGCCACCGGACAGCACCACGATGGCTCCGGGTACTGCGTGGCCGGCGCTGTCGCGAACCGCGACAGGGAGGTCGACGTGGTCCTGCACGGTGAGCGTGATGGAGCAGCTGCCCACGGGTGCGCCGTCGTCCGCGCGTCGGCAGTCCAGCTCGCCGCCGACGTCGTCGTGGTCGGCCACGTGCGCCGTCAGACGGTAGGTGCCCGGGTGCACGACGTTGACGACGTTGCCCGTGGCGGTGTCGTGCCACGTCAGGGCGCCGGCGTGGTCCGGCGTGACCGTGATGGAGCCCGAACCCGCTGCGGCCGAGGTGACGACGACCTTCGCGTCCGTGAAGTCCGGAGCGCTCCCGGTGGTGGCGAGGGAGCCGGAGAACGGAACGCCCTGGACGGTCACCGTCGTCTCGATGAGGCCTGATCCGGCGGTCGCCGCGATGGTGGCCTCGCCGAACACGCCGGCGTGCCCGCTGACCTGGACAGCCGTGGCGTCAGCCTTGATCGTCACCTTTGGCCCAGCCAGCGGGAGGGCGGCGATGTTCACGTGGTCGACCAGGGTGCCGCAGTCGACCGGTGGTGCGTTCGCCCCCACCAGTCCGGTGCCGGTCCCATCAGCGGTGACGGCGTAGCAGCCCACCGCGTTGGTCGTGATGCTCCGGTTCTCCGGGTTCTCGGTCGTCCCCGTGTAGCTCGTGACCCCGGTGACCGAGACGGCCGCCCCAGCGATGCCGATCGGGGTGCCGTTCTGGTTCCAGTCCACCTTGCCGACGAAGACGCTGGGCAGCGTCTGCGTCATGACCAGGCTGCTCTCCGCTGTCTGGTTGGTCCCGACGTCGAGGGTGGCGAGCGTCCCGACGTACAGGGCCGCGCCTCCCAGGGGGGAGCCTGAGGCGGAGACCCGGTAGGCCCCGTCGGTGAGGCCGGTGACCAGCAGGTCGCCGGGCTTGGTGGTCGAGGTGACGTACGACGGCTGCGGGGTGGGGCCGCCTCCCGTGACGGGCGTGATCGTCACGGGAACGGGGTTCAGCGGGGCCTGCAGCCCTCCACCCGGTGCGGGGGCGCGCACGAGCACGTGGATGCGACCGTGCCGGTTGAGGGTCGCGTCGTAGCGACGGGTCTCGCCCTGCGCGAAGGTGACCGGGACTCCAGGCAGCGGGATCCACTCCGCTGGCACGGACTCGACCGGGACCACGTACACGAAGTACGGCCCCGGATGCGGCAGGTCGGGCATGGAGTAGTCGCCGCTGGGGCGCACGAGTGCGCAGGTGGTGCCGACGTCGCTGGTGCAGACGCGGGTCGCACCTGGGGCGACGGCGGGCACTGTGCACCCGGTCGACAGCGTCGGCGCCACCGTGGCCTCGGTGGGCAGGGCCACGATGCAGACGGCGGACGGCAGCGGGGCCGCAGCACCTGGGGTCACGGTGCCGACCAGCGCTGCCTTCGGCTGAAGGGCGACGCGGGGCGCCTTGCCCACGCCGTCGAGCGGTACCTGGACGGGGATGGTGGCGCTGTCGTACCCGGGAGCACTGATCGTCACGTGGTAGAGGCCGACGTCCAGCCCGGTGCCGCTGGCGGGAAGGACGTACGGCGTCTTGCCGTCGACCTTGACGGGGGCCACCGGTGGGGAGGCATCCGTGATCGTCAACGTGATGCAGGCGGGGGTCGCGACGGGGCAGGTCACGAGGCCGGTGGTGCGGGCGTCGGCGACCTCGCCCTGAATGCTGCCCTTGCGCACGCCGTCGAGCACCGGGACCAGCGCCAGGTCCAGGGTGATCGGGTGCTCCGCCGTGACGGTCACGGGGGAGTAGGCCACGGCGTGCTTGTACTTCTCGGCCGAGACGACGTAGCTGCCTGGCTCGATGCCGTCGAACTGGTAGGTCCCGTCGTCGGCGGTCGTCATCTTGTACGTCGTCGTGCTGCTCTTCAGGACGACGCCGGCGCCGACGAGCGGTGCCTTGCTGGCGCTGTCGCTGATGACGCCGCGCAGCGTCGCGCCGGCGAGCTGCAACGTCCGCGCAGGCAGCACGACGGCAGAGGCGTGGCCGTCGAGGACGACCTTCTGCGTGACATCGGCAAAGCCGGGAGCGGAGAACGTCACGGTGTAGGTGCCCAGAGGGACGTCCGGCAGGGTGAAGTCGCCGGCCAGGTCTGGCGCGGTCGCACTGGTGAGGCTGGTGGCCGTGCGCGTCACCGTGCCGGAGGTGGCGGTGATGGTGACGCCGCCCTTGACGGGCTCGGTCCCTCCGGCGTTCTGCTCGAGGTGGCCGGAGAGGGACTCGACTCCTGGGGTCAGTGCGAGGTCCACCGCCCGGGAGCTGTCGCCGGCCTTCAGGGTCACCAGCCGCGAGGCCAAGGCCTTGCGGGGGGCGCTCGCGGACACCAGGTAGGTCCCCGGCGTCGACAGCCCGCCGACCGACCAGTGCCCGAGTCCTGCGCCCTCGGTGCCGGTGCTCGTCGTCAGCGTCGAGCGTCCGTCGGTGAGGACGACGGTGGCGCCGCCGATCAGGGCACCCCCTGAGCGCACGGTGCCGCTCGCAGAGCCGGGCCCCGCCACCAGTGCGGTCTTCATCGGCGGCAGCTCGCTGCCGTCCTGGGTCAGCACGTAGCGGAGCGTCTGGTAGCCGGGCTTGGAGAAGGTCAGCAGGTAGTAGCCGCTCTTGGTGACACCCGCGATCTCCCACGAGCCGTCGGCGTGCGTGGTCGTGGCCTTGGTGGTCGACAGGACGGGACGCGGCTTGTGCGACAGCAGGGAGGCGTTGAGCTTGGTCAGCGGGCTGGTGGCAGCGGAGGTGTAGGAGGAGGTGTAGGCAGCCGGGACCAGCCCTCCCGAGGCCGGCGCGGTCGGGTTGTGAGCCCCTTCGCTCGCCTCGGCAGGCAGGGCCGTCGGGGTGAGCGTGACCGTGACGCCGTCGGGGTGGGGCCCTGTGACGAGCCCGTTGAGCCGCGAGCTGGCGACGTCGGTCACGGCAGAGGACCCGGCTGCGGAGCCAGGCGCGACGTTGTCGGTGCCACCAGCGCCGGTGGACGCGCCCCCGGAGCTCTTCGGGGCGGCGAGGACCGTCTGCGCGGCCGTGGACTTGTGGGTGTGCTTGCTGATCGCGTTGAGGGCGACCAGGCTGACCGAGGCCCACAGCGCCACGACTGCCAGGACAGCAAGGACCTTCGTCAGGCCCGAGCTGAACGCAGGCTTCGCGACGAAGGTGCTGTCGACCCGCGCAGGGGTGGTGGTGCCCTGCGCGACCAGGACGAAGGGCAGCCGACGGCGCGGCCCGAACATCCGGCGGCGGACCTGGGCGTGGACCCGGACCCTGGTCGCTGCGCCCGGTGCGAGGGCGATCGGCCGGTCGCTGTAGCGCAGCGCCAGGTCGCGGGCAGCCTCGCTGGTCAGCGAGACGACGAGGCTCTCCCGGGTGCCGTTCTCGAGCAGCACCCGGAAGCGGCGGTAGCCGACTCCCGTGGGCTCAGCGGGCTCCAGTCGCATGGTCAGCCGGGAGGCGTCGCCGACCACCACCTCGGCATCGGACTCGATCACCGGCCCGGTCCCGCGACCGTCAGCCGGGCTCACCTCCTGCACGGTCATCAGGAAGGGGAACGTGCCCGCAGGGGAGCCGGCCGGCACCTGGACGGTGACCTCTGCGACGCCCGTGTCTCCCGCCTGGATCGGCCCGCACCACAGCGGTGCCCCGCCCCAGCTCGGGTCCAGGCCCACCGCCCGCACGACGTAGTCGCGAGACCGGTCGCCGTCGTTGGTGATCTCGACTGCCAGCACCGCGCTCGCACCCGAGGCCAGGTGCAACGAGCTGGCGAAGCGCACGACCGTCACGGGGTGGCCCCCGAGCTGCCCAGGGTGATCGAGAGGTCGTCGCTCTCAGCCAGCTCGAGGGTCTTGGAGGCCTGGGGTCCCGTACCCGACTTGCTGTAGTCGACGACGTAGCGCGCAGGAGCGTCCAGCTGGGTGAACCGAGCCACCCCGTCCGCGCCGGTCGTGATCGTCTGCAGGACGGTGTCGGGATAGCCCGAGGCGAGGTACAGCCGCACCGTCGCGCCTGCGGTGGGTGGTGCGCCCACGTCCTGCACGGTGACCCGGATGCTCGCCGGCGCCTGCAGCGAGATGGTGAGGCCGGCGGGGGTCGGCTGGTCGCCCTGCTCGAAGTGCACGATCTTCGACGACGGGCGGCTGCCGCGCGCCGTCGCGGTCAGGGTGTAGGTGCCCGGCTTCACGTGGTCCAGCTGCCAGGAGCCAGGGCTCGCGGCGGGCACGGACGCGGCCCTGGTCGTGTAGGTGGAGGTGGCCGAGGCCAGCGTCACGGTCACCGGCGGCGGTGCGGACGTCGCGACCGCTCCTGACGCGTCGAGCACCCGGACCGCTCCTCGGAGGTCCAAGGTGGCGGGTCGCAGCACGACGGTCAGGTCGGAGCCGCCGAGGACCTGACCGAACGCGTCCAGGGACACCCCGATGGTCTGGGGGACGAGGTCGGCCCGCGAGAAGGTCAGGGCGTAGGTGGCGGGTACCGGCAGGCCGGCGAGCGACCATCCCCCGAGCGGGGTCCCCGCCACCCCGGTGGGAGTGGACTCCGGGGCGCTGACGGTCACCGTCTGGAGCGCCAACGAGCCACCGGTGACGAGCACCGCGACCCCGGCGGCGGGGGCGCCCCCCACCAGTCGGGTCACCCCGCTCAGCGTGCCTGAGGAGCCCCCGAGGGTCACGGTGAGGCCTGTCAGCTTCTGCCCGGCGGCGAGCGACAGCGAGAGCGACTGGGTGGCGTGGTCGGCGGCGCTGACCACCAGGGTCACGGTCTGGGGGGTGGGGAGCCCTGGGACGACGAAGCTGCCGGCCGGCCGCGAGCTGGTCCCTGCCAGGGAGACTGTCTGGACGGCGGTGGTGCCGTAGCGGGCGCTGATGCTCGCGCCCACGAGAGGACCCCGTTCTCCGCGCACGACCCCGCCGAGCAGGCCGTCGCCCTTGACCAGGTCGATGCTGACTCCCGTGCGCTGCTCACCGCCCCCGACGTCGATGCGCTCGGTCTGCGTCGCGAAGCCCGGTTTGGAGACCGCCAGGTCGTAGACGCCCGGGCTCGGCACGGAGGTCAGGACGAAGGTCCCGTCCGAGCCCACCTTGGTGGTGCGGACCTCAGGAAGGGCGGCGCCCGGCTGGGTCGCCGTCGTCACCGTCGAGGCGACGAAGCTAGTTCCGCTCGGTGAGGCCCCGCCGGGCAGCAGCAGGGAGACCTGCGCGCCCGTCGGGTCGGCGCCCTGAACAGTGCCGGCGATCGTGGCGGGCAGCCCACCCAGGCGCACATCGAGGTGCTGCTTGCTGGCGCCGTCCTGCACGTCGACGGCCGTGGCATCTGCGTCCGTCAGCGCGGAGGGGTACCAGAGCTCCGCGAAGCCGGCGCCTCGGAAGCGCAGCTTGTAGCTGCCCGCCGTCACCGCCGGCAGGACGTAGCTGCCGGACGCTCCCGTTGCGACCGAGGCAAGGACGCTGGCGGTGTCCGAGGCCCCGACGAGCTCGACCGTCACGCCGGGTACGGGCGTGCCTGCCGTCAGCAGCCGCACCGTCCCGCTGAGTGTCGCCGTTCCGGACGCGGAGCCCTGCTGGCCCGCCGCCGCGACCTGGAGGGCGAGGTCGCGGTCTGCACTGGACCGGTTGACGACACCGGAGAGCGCGTAGGTGATGACGAGCGCGAACACGGTGACAGCGGCGAGCAGGCCACCCAGGGACAGGGCGCCGCGACCGAGCACCGGCCGCTGCATGAGAGTCCCGGCGGCTGTGCCGAGCGGCTCGGCGGTGACGCCGGCCTGCTCGTGCAGGCTGACGGTGAGGGGCCGCACGACCAGCTGGCCGGCGAAGCGGCGACGCGCCTTGACGTCGATCTCGACGACGGCGTGCTCACCTGGTCCGAGGGCGAGCGCCGCCGGCGTGAACCTGAAGGCGACGCGGTCTTCCTCGTCGGTGCCGTGCAGGGTGGTGGTCACGTCGGCGTTGCCGGTGTTCGTCACCAGCAGGCCGAAGGATGCCCTCTTCCCGGCGGTCACCGCGCTGGGCTCGAGGCGGGTCTCGACCGACCGGACGACCGGCAGCAGCAGGTCGACGTCGATGACCTCGGCGGCGGCTGCTCCGGTGAGCTCGCGGACCTGGATGCTGACCCGTCGCTGTCCTGCCAGCAGCCCGGTCGGCAGGGTCAGGGTCACGACGCACACGCCCGTGGCTCCGGGGAACAGGGACAGCCGTTCGTCGGACAGGTGCACCCACCGCGGGTCGACGCCCAGGACCCGGATCAGGTGGCCGCTGATCACGTCCTCGGTGTTGGTGACGGCAACGGTGAGGACGACCGGGGTGCCGGGGGAGACGGTCGCCCGCTCCGGAGTGACGCTCATGCGCATGGCGGTGGGTCCTCCGGACTGCTGTCGGAGGGGACCGACCGGAGGTTGACGCAGGTGGGTCCGGGAAGCGAGACCGTGACCAGGAGGGTCTGCTCGCGGTCGGAGCCGTGGTCCACCGTGACGGTGTAGTTGCCGGGCGCGAGGCCGGCGACCTCGTACGTCCCGTCCTTGGCAGGGTTGCCGATCGCCGTCGAGGTCGTCGTGACGACGTTCTGGCCGTCGGTGACGGTGATGGTGGCACCACCGACCCCGTTGTCCCCGCGGTCGTAGACCCGGCCGGTGATGGATCCCACCGCACGGGACAGGACCACGTCGACGCGCTGCTGCGGCGCGCCCACGGCCAGCCGGAGCGGCACGGTCTGCGAGCCGTACCCGTTGAGGCTGAAGGTCAGGGTGTAGGAGCCGGGTGCGACCAGACCGGAGAGGTCGTACGTGCCCAGCCCTGAGACGGTGGTGGTGGTCAGCGGGGTGGCGGACCCACCGACGCTGACGCTGACGCCGCCCAGCTGGTTGGCGCCCGGGGGGGCTTGAGCGCTGGTGACGGTGCCGGTGACGGTGCCCGTGCCGCTGGTAAGGACCACCTTCCCCAGCGCGAGCGACTGCCCGCCGGTCAGGGTGAGGGAGTCGCTCCGCGCCCCGAAGCCTGGCGCGGAGTAGGAGATGACGTAGGTGCCGGGAGTCGCCAGGCCGCCCAGGGCGAAGCTGCCGACGGCGCCCTGGGTCGGGGTCACCGTCGACAGGGGCTGCCCGTCCTGCGAGGTCGTGACCGTCACGCCCCCGAGCCCGGTCAGGGCGCCGGTCTTGGGGTCCTTGGCGACCACGGTGCCGGAGATGACACCGGCGCCGGCTGACAGTCGCACGGTGGGCTCGGACCGCTGCTGGCCGCCGGAGACGTGCTCGATCACCGTGCTGGGCACGTAGTGGTCGGTGACGAAGCCGAGCTCGTAGGTCCCCGGAGCCGGTAGGCCTGTGAGGACGTAGCTGCCGTCCGCCTTCGTCGTGACCTTCAGGGACGGGGAGGTGGCGCTGCCGGTCAGCGACCTGGCGGTCACCTGCGTGACAGGTCGTGGACTGGCGTCGCCGGCGTCCACCGTGCCGGTGATGCTCGCCGGGAGCCCGCGCACGTTCGTGTCGGCCTTGCGCGTCACGGACTGTGCGAACGCCTCGACCAGCTTGGCGCTGGACTGCGACGCCGCCGACGGGAACCAGGAGGTCGTGAACCCCGGCGCGCTGAAGCGCAGGTAGTACTTGCCGGGCAGCAGCCCCAGGAGCAGGTAGCTCCCGTCGCTCTGCGTCGCTGCCGACGAGACCGGCACCAGGCCGTGGCGCCCGACCCTGAGGGCCTCGACGACGATGCGGCCGGTCCCGGTGCCGGTGCTGGCTGCGGTGACCGTGCCCGCGATCCCGCCTCCGACACCGGCGGGCAGCGCACCTGACTTCGCGAGTGCGCCGAGCGAGGACCCACTGGCGGCGAGCTGAGCGGAGTGCGCGGTCACGAAGAAGGAGGCGGGGGCGGACTTCGTCAGGGGGTCGCTGGAGAACACCTTCGTGAGGCCGAGCAGGAACGCGCCGGCCCACAGCCCGATGATGATGGCCAGGACCGCGATCGTGAGCACTCCCCGGGGGACCAGGGGACGCTGGCGGAAGATCGCCGTCACGGCTTCTTGGACGTGCTGGCCGTCGTCGAGTGCGGTGACCGAGACCGGGCGGTCCAGGTCGCTGCCGAACAGCCGCCGCCGCCCGTGCACCGTCAGCATCGCGCTGCCGGTCGTGCCCGGCTCGACCCGCAGAGCGGGGGTCGAGAAGCTGGTGCGCAGCAGCCGTTCGGGGTCGAGCGCAGACAGGCCCACCGTGAGCTCGACGTTGCCAGCGTTGTGGCACTCGACGAGGTGCCGGGACCGGCGCCGGGCCCGTGAGACCGGTGGACGCAGGGAGCAGACCAGCTGCGGCCGGGCGGCGACGACCAGGTCGATGTCCACGTGGTGCGGACGAGCACCCGGGATGCTCGAGAGCAGCTCGACCGTGAGCGGGTGACGGCCGGCGGGGAAGGTGAGGGGGACGTCGATGCTCAGCACCAGGTGGCCGTCCGCCTCCGGGAACAGCGACAGCAGCGCTGGTTGGCTGACGACCTGGTCCGGGTCCAGACCCACGACGCGAGCTGAGATCCCGTCGATGAGCTCAGAGGTGTTGGTGACGCTGAGGTCCAGCACCACCACGCTTCCGGGGATCGCGGTCAGCTTCGAGGAGTCGGCGACGACGCGCATGCTCAGGGGCCACCGATCGGGACGGCGCTGAGCGAGCCGTCCGGGGCACGGCGCACGGCCGTCGTCCGTGGCCGCCGCGGGTCGGCCGCCGGTTCGTCCGGGGTGGGTGCCACCAGGCCGGCGATGCGCTCGACCGCCGGCGGCGCGAGGACCCACGGCTCGGTCTCCACCGGCAGGGTGACCTGCAGCTCGAGGACGGGCTTCATGCGGCCCTCGAGGCCGCTCCACAGGTCACCGGGCCGACGTCCCTCGCGCTGAGCCAGCGCGAGCTGGACCGAGCCGGCCAGCGGCTCGGGGAGGAGGTCGGCGGGCAGCACCTGGTGGCTCACGAACAACGAGAGGCACTCGCTCAGGAGCTGGTGCTCGTCGGGGACGCTTCCCGCCCAGGCCGTGACCATGTAGCTCAGCTGCACCATCGGGAGCCGGGCCCGGCGCTCCACGCGACCGTCCGCGCGGACGCGGTCCTGGGCCGGGCGCGGTGGCTGGGCACTCGAGGCGACGTCGAACAGGTAGAGGTTCACCGTGATGCGGCTCAGCTGCGAGCCCCAGCTGCGGTCGGGCACGTCGAAGGAGATGTCGCCGGTCTCCTCGGGCAGCGGGAGGGCCACCCGAAGCAGAGCGGCCAAGCCCTGGTCGACCGTGGAGATGACCACGACGAGGCCCCCCTCTCCCTGGTCCCTCCAGGCACCCTAGGGCTTGGCGAAGCCGCGGGATCGGGAATGGGAAATCTTTTGCCGATCTTGGTGAGACCACCTCTGACAGGTGGCCCGGGCAGGCACTATGGCCGGGTGCCTCCGCTGTCCGACCCTCCTGTCGACCCGCCGCTGCTGCACCTGGTGCGCCAGGTGCGAGCCGCGCGGGAACGGCGGCGGCTCCCGCAGGAGGTGGCCCAGCGACTCGACGCTGTCCTGGACGTCCTCGAGCGCGACCACAGCGCTTCCGCCGAGGTGGGAGGCCCTACGGAGCGGGCCCTCGCCGGACTGGCCGAGGTGTTCCGCCTGACGGACCTGGACCTGCACCTGCTCGTCGTCGCCAGCGGACCCGATCTCGACGTCAACCTCGGGCTGGCCTTCTCGTTGCTGCAGGAGGACGTCTCCCGGCTGCGGCCCAGCGCTGGGTTAGCCCTGGAGCTCGCGGGCGCCGGGTCGCTGTCGACGACCGCCCGTGCGCGGCTGAGCCCCGCGGGTCCGCTGCTGAAGCACGGCTTGGTGGAGGTGCTCGGCGAGGCACCGCTGCTGCACCGCGGGCTGAAGGTCCCTGATCGGGTGGTCGCCCAGCTGCTGGAGGACGCCACGCTGGATCCCGTCGTCGCAGCCATGGTGGTGGACGTGGTGCCGGTCCTCGTGCCGGAGGCTCTCGGTGCGGGGCGAGCCTTCGCGGCAGGTGTGCCTCTGGTGTGGGTCCGGTCCCGACCGGGCTGCAGCGCACTGGGCCTGGCCACCGGCGTCTTCTCCTCGCTCGGGCTGGACCACCTCACGATCGACCTCGCGCGCCGCCGGCCCGCCACGTCACTGGAGTCCGCAGTGCGGGCTGGCGTACGCGAAGCCGCGCTCCAGCGAGCCGGGCTCGTCGTGACGGGCGCTGACCTGCTGACGGACGAGGAGCACCGCAGCCTGCTCGCCCTCCTCGAAGGTGCCCCCATCCCGGTCGTGGCGGTGGCACAGCGCAGCTGGGACGCGTCCTGGCTGGCCGGGCTGCCGTACTGCGTCGACGCGCCCGTGACCGGACCCGCCGTCCGTGAGGCGCTCTGGCGGGACCGGTTGGGTCTGGAAGCCGCGCCCGAACGCCCCGGCTGGAAGGAGCTCGTCAGCCTTCGGCTCACCCCCGAGGAGATCGCGCAGACCTCGGACTACGCGGCGGTGATCGCTGCTGCCCGCGAGGAGCCGGTCTCGGTCGAGACAGCGCGAGAGGCCGCTCGTCGGCTCAGCGTCGACATGGTCGGGACCCGGCACGCGCAGGGCGCCCCGACGTTCGACGACCTGGTCCTGCCGCCGCAGGTGCTGGCGACCCTTCAGGAGCTGGTCGGCTGGGCGCAGCACCGCGACGAGGTCCTCGGGCAAGGACCCCTCGCGGGCAAGGGTGACAAGGGCCGTGGCATCGCTGCCCTCTTCTCGGGCTCACCAGGCACGGGCAAGACGCTCGCGGCGCACGTCATCGCCGCAGAGCTCGGCTTGGACCTGCACACGGTGGAGCTGTCGTCCATCGTGGACAAGTACATCGGCGAGACGGAGAAGAACCTCGAACGGGTCTTCGACGAGGCCGAGAGCCTGAACGTCCTGCTGTTCTTCGACGAAGCGGACGCGCTGTTCGGCTCCCGTTCGGAGGTGCGGGACGCCCGAGACCGGTACGCCAACCAGGAGGTGGCCTACCTGCTGCAGCGGATGGAGCAGTTCAACGGGATAGCGATCCTCGCGACGAACCTGCGCGGCAACCTCGACGTCGCCTTCAGCCGGCGGCTCCACTTCATCGTCCACTTCCCCGATCCGGACGTCGGCACCCGCAGGCTGCTCTGGGAGACGCACCTGCAGGCGGTCGCGCGTCGTGACCCGGATGACCCGGTGGACCTCGACCAGCTCGCGGAGACGGTCGAGCTGGCTGGCGGTGACATCCGCAACGTGGTCCTCGCGGCGGCCTACGCGGCCGTGGCGGCCGGGGCGCCACTGGGGATGACGCACGTCGTCCGGGCGGTCGTACGGGAGTACCGCAAGCTCGGACGCCGGCTGCCGGTGCCCGGCTTGTCCGTGCTGGACTGACTCGTCCCGTCGGGTCTTCCCGAAACGCTCGCCGGGCCTCAGGCACCGCCGTAGGGTGCGAGCGGGGAGGGCAGACTCATGGGGAGCGACGTCCAGAACACGCACGCCAAGCGGCCCGCTGCCGACGCCGAGCTGCCCGCGCCCGTGCTGGTGGACCGGCAGCTGGACGAGGCCGGCAGCATCGGCTTCGCCTCGCCCGTCGCAGGAGTCGCTCGGACTGCGGACCTCGGCGCGCCGGAGACCGCACGACAGAGCGCAGGCCCGGGGGACGGGGTCCTCGTCGGCAAGGCGGACGACCCCGCGGAGCACGAGGCCGAGAGCGTCGCGCGACAGGTCGTGCAGCTGCTGCGGTCCGGGGGCTCGCCCGTCACCGCACAGGTCGACGCAGGACCAGGGGTGGCGCGGAGCGCCGAGGGCGCGACCGACCCGCTCGGTGGCCAGCACGTCGGGGGAGGGGTCAAGGAGACGCTCCAACGGCGCAAGGGCGGCGGCTCGGCGCTTCCCGATGCCGTGGCCCAGTCCATGGGAGCAGCCTTCGGGCAGGACTTCAGCGACGTTCGCGTGCACACCGGACCTGAGGCCGACGGGGTGGCTCGCTCCTTGCAGGCGACCGCCTTCACCCGTGGCAGCGACATCTACTTCAGCGCAGGCACCTTCGCGCCCGCGAGCGAGAGCGGTCAGCACCTGCTGGCCCACGAGCTGACGCACGTCGTGCAGAACAAGGGCGGCTCCGCCCGTCGGTCCGCCGCACCTGTCGCCGTGTCCAGGACAGCGGCTGCGCCGGACAAGGTCCAGCGGTTCCTCGGGCTCTTCGAGAGCGAGGCCGAGAAGAAGACCAAGCGCCTCAAGGCGGCGCTCGTGGAGGCGCAGAAGAAGGTCACGCCCCTGCAGGAAGCCCTGGACAACGCGACGGACAACAACGTCAAGAAGAACGCGAAGTCGAGGCTGGACAAGGTGACGCCCGCGCGGGACGCCGCCCAGAAGGCGCTGGCCGACCACCAGGCGGAGACCCACACGGCCACCCTGGCGAGCCAGAAGGCCAAGCGAGACGCCAAGTACACGGCGAAGGCCGAGAAGGAGGACGGTCGGCTCACGGCGCTCGCCGCCGACCGGTCCGGGCGCAACATGAAGAAGTCGGGGCTGCACGCGGG
>JAODNB010000319.1 GCA_025464795.1 Frankiales bacterium | reverse complement strand
CGAGCACGGTCGGTACGTCGTGCTCGTGGGGTGGGCGGACCCGCGCAAGGACGTCGCCACAGCCGTGGCTGCGCACCTCACCGTGGTGCACGAGATCCCGCACCGGCTGGTGCTCGTCGGCGGTGGCCGTGGTGTCTTCGCTCCCGTGAGAACCCCTGCCGGCTCGACGATCTCGGTCCTGCCGCACGTGACGGACCGCCGGCTGCGCGCCCTCCTCACGGGTGCCCAGGTGCTGCTCTACCCGTCGCTCTACGAGGGCTTTGGCCTGCCGCCGCTGGAGGCCGCTGCGTGCGGCACGCCGGCGATCGTCAGCGACCTGCCGGTGCTGCGGGAGAGCACCCGAGGGAACGCGACGTTCGTCCGGTCCGGCGACGTGCGCGCGTGGAGCGACGCGCTGCGCGGCGCCCTGGCCGCGCCGACGCGCGTGACAGCGACCTCCCCCCGAAGCTGGGGGGAGGCTGCCGCCGAGCTAGCCGAGCTGCTGGCCTGAGACCAGACCCTCGAGCACGTCGTCGATGCGGTCGACGTGCGGCTCCCAACCGCGGCGCTGCGCGGCCGCCCGAGCGGCGGCCCTCATCGGGACCAGGTCGGTCCCGAGGGCATCCCGTACCTGCGCGGCGAAGGCGCCGGCCACTGGAGGCACCAGCCAGCCCGAGACGCCGTGCTCGACCGTGCTGCGCGGGCCGCCTGCGTCGACCGCGAGCACTGGGGTGCCTGCGGCCATCGCCTCGAGCACCACCATGCCGAAGTCCTCGTTGCGTGGTGTGAACAGCAGGATGCTGGCCGTCCGGTAGAGCTCCCGCAGCCGGTCGTCGGGCGGCGCGATCTCGAAGGTGATCGGCAGGCCGACCGCCAGCGCCCGAAGCTCCTCGAGGTACCCGCGGCTCTTCTCGTCGACCATGCCGGCGATGACGAGGCGCACCTCGCCGCCGAGCAGCCGCACGGTCTCGATGGCGAGCTCGAGGTTCTTCTGCCACATGATCCGGCCGGCGTACAGCAGGACTGGCGCGCGGTCCTGGACGAGCGGCCCCTCCCACCACCAGGCGTTGACGCCGGGCTCGAGCACCTCGACGGGCCCCGCAGGCCGGAGCCGGGCTGCTGTGATGCGGTCCCGCGTCTCGGTGCTGTTGGCGAACACGTGCTGGTAGTGCCGCCACGCCGCGCGGTCAACGGTGTTGAACGCGGGCCCGAGGGTCGCCAGGGCGAGGCGGCGTGCAGGCGACTGCTGGACGACGCTGGCCGCCGCGGGGTCGTGGAGGATCTTCAGCGGTGTGTGGCAGTAAGCGGCGGTCGGCACCGTGCTTCGGAAGGTGACCAGGTCGCCGAGCCCCTCGGAGGACACCAGCATGGCCTGCTGCCCGTCGGCGGGGATCCGGGCGCACAGGAGCGTCGACGTCGCCCGCAGGAGCGGGCCCAAGGAGCGGCGCACGGACACCTCAGGTGCCAGGGGCACCACCTGCAGGTCGCGGATCTCGGGGTACGTCGCGTCCGGCTCGAAGTGGTGGGTGTAGATCGTCCAGTCGTGCCGGCTGCGGGTGATCAGCTCGACCATCCAGCGCTCGACGCCCGAGCGGAGGTAGGTCCAGGGGTGGTAGAGCGCGACCCTCATGCGCGCCGCCTGCGAAGGCCCAGGGCCCAACCCACGAGGGCGCCTGCAGTCCGTACGAAGGCCGTGAGGACACCCAGCTGGTAGCCCTTGCGGAGATCGCTGACGACCGTGCTGAGACCGTTCTTCCAGAGCGCCTCGCGGAGCACGCGTCGACCGTGCTCACCTCCGGCCCAGGCTGCGCGGGCGCCCGCTCCCAGGCCGTAGCCGTAGTCCAGGCGCAGCAGCTCGCGCCGGGTGCGCCACTGGTGGTGGTAGGCGAGGACGGACGGGGCGAAGCGGCCGGTGAAGCCGGCGGTGAGCAGCCTGTCCTGGAACTCGAGGTCTTCGCCCGCACGGGACCAGGTGCCCGGTCCGAGGCGCTCGTCGAACCCGCCGACCTGCTCCAGCACCGAGCGTCGCACGGCGAGGTTCCCTGATCCACCGCGGAGCAGGGCGTCGGCTTCCAGCAGCTGCTCCGGCACCAGCGCCGTGATCGCTGCCGCGCGTTCCGCCCCCTCCTGGGCCGGTGGGACGGTGACACCTCCGACAACCATGTCGACGCCTTCCAGGGCCGCCACGAGCGCTGTCCGCCACCCGGGTGCGACCTCGCAGTCGTCGTCGACGAACGCCACGACAGGTGCGCTCGTCCCCTTCCACCCGACGTTGCGCGCGAGGGAGGCCCCCTTGGTCTCGGCACGGAGCACGGTCACCGACGCCTGCACCGGCACGGCAGAGGCCGAGTCGACGACGAGCACCTCGTCACCGGGCAGCAGCTGCGGCAGCAGGGCAGCCAGGCAGGTGGCCAGGTGCTGCGGCCTGTCCCGCGTCGGCACCACGACCGCGACCGGGTCGGGGGTCACGAGAGCGCCTGGGCGTAGGCCGCCCGGACCCGCGCGAGACCGGCTTGGGGGGTGTGCTCGGCAGCAGCTGCGTCGGCCCCGGCAGCGAGCCGGGACACGAGCCCGTCATCGTCCAGGATCCGCCCTAGGGCCTGCGCGAGCGCGTCCACGTCGCCGGACGGCACGCAGAGCCCGGCGGGACGGGGGGTGTCGATGCGGGCGATCTCGCGACATCCGGGGTCGTCGCTGACCAGGACCGGGCGACCGTGCACGAGGCCTTCGATCAGGGCCAGCGGCGCACCCTCGGGCCGACGCTCAGGACGGGAGGGGAGCGCCAGGCAGCGCGCCGACCCGAGCAGCCCTGAGACCTCGCGGCGACCGAGCCGACCGAGCCGCACCACCCTGGGGTCGGCCACGACCTGCGCGGTTCCCGTCCCGGCGAGCAGCAGCCGAGCCCCCGGCCGGTCCGCTCGCAAGAACGCGTCCACGAGCACGTCCACGCCCTTGTCCGTGTCGACCCGTCCCACGAAGGCGATGTCCCGGGAGTCGGTCGGTGAGGTCACCGGCCCGGCAGGCGGCTCCGCCCAGAGCCACGAGGTCACCACCGGGCCCAACCCGGCACGGCTGAGGCGACTGGCCAGTGCGGACGACACCGCGACGAGGGTGGCGCCGCTTCGCTGAGTGACGTGGCGGTCCCAGCGAGCCCGGGCGCGCTGCAGGGCGCGGAGGGGCGACGACCGGCCGTCGGCGTCCCCGAGAAGCCTGCCGTCGTGGACGGTGATCACCCGAGGCAGCGAGGGCGCCGCGAGCAGGACGGCGACGGACAGCTCCCGGGTCACGTTGTGGAAGTGCAGCACGTCCGGACGGAAGCTCTCGACCTCGCGCTCGAGGGCTGCGCGTGCACGGGGGTCCCACGCGTCGAGGGCCTTGGCAGGGCCCGTCCGCGGCGGGCGCGAGAAGCAGCGGGCCTCGTCGCCCGTGGCCAGCAAGCCCTCGAGCAGCAGCTCCAGGTGCACCTCGGTCCCGCCGGCCCCTCCCGGCGGGAGGTCGTTGACGCACAGGACCCTCACGCGAGCGTCACAGGGCGGAGGCGTCCGCCGTGTGGTGCTCCCGGCCGAGGGTCGCGCGGATCAGGACACCGACGGTCGAGACCAGGACGCGGGCATCCAGCCAGATCGTCCAGGCGTGCACGTAGGTCAGGTCCAGGTCGATCATCTCGCGGTAGCGCAGCGTCGAGCCCCCGCTGACCTGCCAGAGGCCCGTCATGCCCGGGCGGACCAGGTGCCGCTCGCCGTCGCGCTCGGAGAAGGCATCACTGGGCACCGGCAGGGGGCGCGGACCGACAAGGCTCATGCGTCCGCGCAGCACGTCGAGCAGCTGCGGCAGCTCATCAGCGCCTGAGCGGCGGAGCAACGCGCCCACGCGGGTGATCCTGGGATCGTCGGTCATCTTGAAGAGCAGGCCGTCGCTGGTGTTGTACGAGGTGAGAGCCGCCTGCTCCTCATGGGCTCCCTGGCGCATGGTGCGGAACTTGGTCATGAGGAACTGCTCGCCGTCGCGGCCCGTACGGGCCTGGCGGTAGAACACCGGCCCGCCGTCGCCCAGGCGGATCGCTGCAGCAGCCAGGCCGAACAGCGGTGCGCACAGCAGCAGGAGGACCGACGCCCCGACGAGGTCCAGAGCTCGCTTCCCTCGCATGGGTGTCGGACCGCGCAGGGGCTGACCGAGGGGCAGGACCGCGACGCCGCCGACCCGGCCCCGCTGGTGGCTGCCGAGGAGCGCGTCCGAGACGAGCGGGACGTAGGACAGGTGCAGCGGGATGCCGAGCGCCCGCCGCAGGGCAGGTGGCGACGGCACCCCTTCGGTCGGCACGAGGAAGACGTGCCGGGCCCCGTGCTCCAGGGCTGTGTCCGCGAGCAGGTGCGGGTCCGCCAGCACCGAGGCGTCGACGGCAGCGCCGACCTTCAGGCCGATCTCGCGGTGCCGGTCCAGCGTCCGGGCGAGGGTCCGGGCGCGATCGCCACTGCCCACGACGAGGGCGATGGCGAGGTCGCGGCCGTCGCGGCGACGGGCCGCGACGACCAGCCAGGCGAAGGTGCGCAGTGCCATCAGCGCAGCGAGGCCCACCAGTCCCGCGGTGACCGCGAGCCCGAAGCGCGTGCCCGTGAAGAGCGTGTGGACGACGACGCCGGCCGCGAGTGGTCCGGCCAGCACGCCCGGCCACCAGCCGAGCCCCCGGGCCACGACCCGGTCCCGGTCCTCGTAGACCAGCCCGGACGCGACGAGCGCCAGCCAGGCGACCACGCCGAGCGACCAGCCGCGCGGGCCGAGCACGGCCGTACTAGCGGCGAGCAGGAGGAGCGCATCAGCGAGCGGAGCGACCAGACCAGGCGCTCCGCAGTGGATCGCCGCAAGGGTGCGCACGGGCACGGGCAGGGAGCGATCGCGATGGACCCGCTGCGCGAGCAGGTGCGGAGCGCGAGGGGCCCGCGGAAACGGCAGCCACGAACGTGGCGGCTCGACCGTTGTCACAGGTGCTTGACCTTCGCTTCCTGCTGGAGTGCATGAGGGATCGGGGGATCCCTCCGTCGAACCACTTGTCTAACGCAAGCGTGTCCCGAAGGACACGGCTCAGAATCAGGGTGCCACGTCCAGGGAGCCGAACGGCCGGGCCGCCCGTCCCACAGGCTGCGTCACTTACGGACTGCGTGGTCGTTGAACGGGAAAGAAGGCCCGCGGCAGGGATGCATGTCGTTACGCTCTGTCCAGGTACTACCCAGTTTGTCCCCCCGAAGCTCGATCCTCACCAGGGAGAACAGTGCGCCGTCCCTCCGCCCTGCGCCTGGCGCTGACCGCGGCCGTGCTCGCCACGACCGTGGTCGCGGGGGGCGCCGTCGCGTCCCCCGCACCGCCGGTCCCCTCGCCGCTCCAGGTCCAGCCGCCCACGAACCTGCTGGGCCCTCGCACGAGCGCCCCAGCCGACCTCCACGTCGCACGTCGGCCCGTCTCCAGCCGGGTCAAGGCCGCTCTTGGTGCCGGCGGCGAGCTGCGCGGCATCGACCTGAACAACGTCGACCTCGCCGGTCGAGCCTTTGCCTCGACGATCGCGGACTTCCCCCGGATGGCCGCGGAGGGGATCAACACGGTCTCGATCTACGTCTACCTGTACCTGCCGGACATGAACGGCAACACCGTCAGCACCGGCCCGGGGACCCCGTCGGACACCGTGATCCAGCTCGTCACGCGCGCCGCCCAGGCGTCAGGCCTCGCCGTGCACCTGATGCCGGTCCTGCGCAACAACACCGACGGAAGCTGGCAGGGGTACTACCTGCCCACCAGCGTCCCGGCGTTCTTCGCGAGCTACACCGCCCAGCTCGACCACTACGCCGACCTTGCGCAGTCGCTCGGGATGACGCTGTTCTACCTCGGCGCCGAGGACGTCTACCTCGAGTCGTTCGTGGCTCAGTGGCGTGCGCTCGCGAAGTCCGTCCGCCGGCACTACTCCGGTGCTCTCAGCTACATGACCATCCCGCTCACGGCTCCGACCGTGAAGTTCTGGGACGCCGTCGACCTCGCGGCCGTCTCCGCGTACTTCTCGATGGGTGAGGACGCCCGCCCGACCTACGAGCGCTTCCTCGCCGCGTGGCGAGAGGCCCACATCCCGACGGTCAACAAGATCCTGAAGGCGATCAAGGGCCGACCGCTCATCTACGCCGAGACGGGCTACAACAGCCAGGCCGGCTCGTTCACCCACCCGAACGACCCGGCGCAGCCCGGCGGCCAGCTCGCCCTGCAGGCCCAGGCCGATGGCTACCGCGCGCTGCTGGACACCCTCGCGAAGACCGCCGGCGTGTACGGCGTTTCGTGGTGGTACTGGGCGTCCGGAACCACCGTCAACGACCAGGGCTACTCGCCCGCGGGCAAGCCCGCAGAGTGCGTGCTCGCGCAGCACTGGTCGACGGACGCCAACATCCGCGCCCTGGCCTCGCAGCCGCTGTGCGGCCTGAGCCCGGCGGAGTCGCTGCTGAACGCGGTGCCCCGCGTTCCCTAGGCAGGACCGCCCGCCGCTCCCTCGAGCGCATCGGCAAGAATGCGTGTACCGAGAGATGAGTGGAGGACGTGTTGACCGACGTCAAGCTGGAGACCCCCAACGGCGTGATCGAGCTCCCGACCGTGTCGGGGAGCGAAGCCCCTGAGGGCCTCGACATCAGCAAGCTGCTCAGCGCTACCGGGCACGTGACGCTCGACGTGGGCTTCGTGAACACTGCCAGCTGCAAGAGCGCCATCACCTACATCGACGGTGACGCCGGGATCCTGCGCTACCGCGGGTACCCGATCGAGCAGCTGGCCGAGAAGGCCTCGTTCCTCGAGGTGGCGTGGCTGCTGATCTACGGCGAGCTGCCCAGCGAGCAGGAGCTCACCGGTTTCAAGGCCAAGATCCGTCGGCACACCATGCTGCACGAGGACATGCGGGAGTTCTTCAGCGGCTTCCCGACCGATGCGCACCCGATGGCCGTCCTGTCGTCGGCCGTGGCCGCCCTGTCCACCTTCTACCAGGACAGCCTCGACCCCTTCGACCCGGAGCACGTCGAGTCCTCGACCATCCGGCTGCTGGCCAAGATGCCGACGATCGCGGCCTACGCGCACAAGAAGTCCATCGGTCAGCCCTTCCTTTACCCGGACAACAACCTCGGCTACGTCGACAACTTCCTGCGGATGACGTTCGGCGTGCCGGCCGAGGAGTACGTCGTCGACCCGGTGGCCTCCAAGGCGCTGAACCTGCTGTTCCTGCTGCACGCGGACCACGAGCAGAACTGCTCGACCTCGACGGTGCGCATGGTGGGCTCCAGCAACGCCAACCTGTTCGTCTCGATCAGCGCTGGGGTCTCGGCGCTGTTCGGCCCGCTCCACGGCGGTGCCAACCAGTCTGTGCTCGAGATGCTCGAGCAGATCCAGGCTGACGGCGGTGACATCCCGGCCTTCGTGCAGCGGGTCAAGGACAAGGAGCCGGGCGTCAAGCTCATGGGCTTCGGGCACCGGGTCTACAAGAACTGGGACCCCCGCGCGGCCATCGTGAAGAAGGTCGCGCAGGACGTCCTCGACTCCCTCGACGTGCAGGACCCGCTGCTCGGCTTGGCCCAGGAGCTCGAGCAGGTCGCCCTCAGCGACGACTACTTCGTGTCCCGCAAGCTCTACCCGAACGTCGACTTCTACACCGGGGTCATCTACAAGGCGCTCGGCTTCCCCACCGAGATGTTCACGGTGCTGTTCGCCCTCGGCCGGCTCCCCGGCTGGATCGCGCAGTGGCGCGAGATGATCGAGGACCCGGCGACCAAGATCGGCCGCCCCCGGCAGATCTACACCGGCCATCCCGAGCGCGACTACCTGGATCTCAGCCAGCGCTAAGGGCGCGTAGGGCATCCTGTCGCCCTGTGACCCAGGGCGTCTGTGCAGCACGTCTTCCCGCCGTCCGGCGGGGAGGCCCGCTGCGCCGCTTCCTGGTGCTTGCGACGAGCGTGGGGATCTGGTTCATCGCCCTCGTCTTCCTGGGGTCCGGCATCTCCCCGGGGCTCGGTGAGCCGACCGAGCGCGAGTGGGGCCTCAGGATCCTGCTGCTGGCAGCCGGACTGGCCGTCTCCGCTGTCCCGCTGCTCGTGTTCCTGCTCCCCGCCCAGGCGCGCGCCCGTCACCAGGTCGAGGCGCTCCTCGCCGGTCACCGGGCCTCGCTGACTCTCCCGGCGTACGACGCCTGGGGCGGACCGGAGCACATCTTCCAGCTGCTCCAGCTCACCAGCTACACCGTCCTCGCCCCGCCGCTGCTGCTGCTCCTCGGCTCCGCAGCCACCTTCGGCGCCTTCCTCGGCGAACCCGTCGGAGCGGCGGTCTTCGTCGGGCTTGCCGCCATCCCGTTCTTCTTCCTCGTGGCGACCTGGAGACTGCCGCAGCGACTGCGCAGCAGCGTCGGGGAGGGCCTGGCGTCCGGCCAGGTCGTGCCGGTCAAGGTCGTGAGCCGGCTGGACCAGAAGACCTTGCTCTCCAGCGCGTTCATGACGTGGTTCGACGCCGAGCTCTCCGACGGTCAGCACCTCGTGCTGCGCACGCCGGTGCACCACCCGTGGGCGACAGACGCACGGGGGGTCGTCGAGGCCGACGACCTGGTGCTCGTGATCGGCAAGGACGGCCACCAGGGCCTGCTGCTGAGCCCCTCCCGCCCGGAGGACGCCGTCTGGCTGCTCGGGCCCGTACCGCTGACGAGGGCCCCCTCGAGGGTCCTGAGGGACCTCGCCCGGGACGGTGAGCCCGCCGGCGCGGACCCCCCGTGAGGGCTAGGGCCGAGACTGCTCGGTGCTGACGCCTGCTTCCGGCGAGTGCGGCTGCTTGCCGGCCAGCGGCATGACGGGGGACCCGGTGCTGCCAGCGGATGCACTCCCGATGGGCGACGGCGCCGTCTGCCCCGATCCGTCCGTCGCCCGCGAGACGATCTCGGGCGCGTCATCGCGCACGGCGTCCACACCGGGCTCGGTGGGCTTCAGCCTGTGCATGAGGTCGCTGAGGTGCGAGGCGAGCGCGATGTCCACCTCCGTGACGCCACCGGCGGACCCGAGGGTGAAGCGGGTGACCCCGTTCCCGCGGTCCGTCACCTCGGGCTCCTTGCCCAGGGCGCCGGCGTCGACCGAGACCTGACGGCGCAGCTCCTGGGTGTCCTCGGGGCTGAGGTTCACGTCGCGCCAGATGCTGCTGCCGTTGCTCTCCCAGCCGGGCAGCGCCTGGAGGGTCGTGACGAGCAGTTCCTCGCTCAGATTCGTGGTCATGCCTCGGGTGTTCCCCAGAACAGGGAAGATGACGCCTGTGCGCGTCTCCGTGGTCGGTGCAGCTCTGCTCAGGGGCGACCGCGTGCTGGCCTCGCGGCGCACGTCACCGCCACGGCTGGCCGGCTTCTGGGAGTTCCCGGGAGGCAAGGTCGAGGAGGGCGAGACCGATCAGCAGGCCCTGGTCCGAGAGCTCCAGGAGGAGCTCGGGTGCGTGGCGGCCATCGGCGAGCGGATCGGCCCGGACCTCCTGATCGGCGACACAGCGGTGATGCGGGTGTACCTCGCGACGCTGGTCTCCGGCGAGCCCCAGCTGCGCGACCACGACGCTCACCGCTGGCTGTCGGCCGCGGAGCTGGATGACGTCCGGTGGATCCCGGTGGACGCACCCGTCCTGCCACCGCTGCGCGCTCAGCTCCTGGGCATCAAGCGGACGGGCGCCAGCGGCGGGGCGGACAGCCGCGAGCCGCGGTAGCCCTCGACCGTTCCGAACCGGTCCCCGGACTCCCAGTCCTCCCTCGCCTGCGCGACCTCCTCGCCGGAGCGGCAGACGAAGTTCCACCACAGGACCAG
>JAODNB010000300.1 GCA_025464795.1 Frankiales bacterium | reverse complement strand
GTAGACGCGGATCCCCAGCCAGGCGTCGATCTCGGGCATGATCAGGCCGAAGACGCCGGCCCGCAGGGTGGTCGTCGCCGGCTTGTCGGGGCCGCCGAGGGCACCGAACACGAACGGCATCAGCGAGATGTGCGTCACATGGTGCTTGGTGACGACCGGCCAGAAGTTCGATGACGACCACTTCGGCGTCAGCACTACGGTGGCACCGACCCCGAGCGCCGCCCACATCGACCATCTCTGCGCGTTCACGTGGAAGTACGGCAGGTAGATGAGGTAGATGTCGTCGCCGTTTAGGTCGTTGTTGCGCGGCCCGATGCGGCCGGCCCAGATGGCGTTCGCGTGCGTGTGCACGACCGCCTTCGGCTTCGAGGTGGTGCCGCTCGTGAACAGGATCCCCGCGGGGAGAAGCGGTTCGGGCTCACGGACCGGGCAGTCGGCCTCGTCGCCGTACAGGTCCTCGAGGGCGTCGGTCGTGACGATCCACTTCAGTCCCGGCGCCGCCTCCTGAACCAGCGCTTCGAAGGAGGGCTGCACGACAGCAGCGACGCACTGCGCCTGTTCTGCGAAGTAGCCGACCTCCGCGGCTACCGATCGGGTGTTGGTCGTGACGCCGACCGCTCCGAGGACGGCACAGGCGTACCAGGCCAGCACCATCTCCGGGCAGTTGTCGGCGTGGATGAGGACCTTGTCGCCCTTGGCGATCCCCCTCGCAGAGAGCCCTGCGGCAAGGCGGCGCACGTCACGCAGGAACGTGGCGTAGGTCCACGTGGCACCGGAGCCCTCACGCGGCTCCCAGACGAGAAACGGGTGGTCGGGCTTCACGGTGGCCCAGTGCTGAAGGAGCCACGGGATGTCCTGGCCGGCCATCTGGAAGCTGTCGATCACGCGAGTCTCCTGCGCTACTGTGAGGGAACGAGAACACGTTCTACTTAGGGGCGATCATGCACCTCGCGTACACACCCGAGCAAGAGCAGCTCAAGACGACCCTCAAGGCGTACTACGCCGAGCTGCTGACGCCGGAGATCAAGGCGCTGCTCGACGACGACGAGACGCACGAGCCCACCAAGCGCAAGGTCGTCAAGCAGATGGCTGCCGACGGCTGGCTCGGCATCGGCTGGCCGAGCGAGTGGGGCGGCAAGGACCGGAGCCCCATCGACCAGTGGATCCTGTACGACGAGTCGATGCGCCAGGGCGCACCGCTGCCGATCCTGACCATCAACACCGTCGGTCCGATGATCATGCAGCACGGCACCCAGGAGCAGAAGGATTACTTCCTCCCGCGCATCCTCAAGGGCGAGATCGACTTCTGCATCGGCTACTCCGAGCCGGACGCCGGTACGGACCTGGCCTCGTTGAGCACCCGGGGCGTCATCGACGGCGACGAGCTCGTCATCAACGGCACCAAGCTCTGGACCTCCTACGGCGCCACGGCCGACTGGTGCTGGCTCGCGATCCGCACCGACCCCGACGTGAAGAAGCACCGCGGCCTGTCGATCGTCGCCGTGCCGATGAACAGCCCTGGCATCACCCCGCGACCGCTGCAGCTCATCGGCGAGCACCCCATCTGCGAGGTGCACTACGAGGACGTCCGGGTCCCCCTGTCGAACGTGATCGGCGGGCTCAACAACGGCTGGTCGCTCATCACCGGGCAGCTCAACCACGAGCGCGTCACCCTCTGCGCGCCGGGCATGGTCGACAAGCACCTCGCCGACGTGCTCGCCTGGGCCAAGGAGACGACGCTGCCCGACGGCCGGCGCGTCATCGACCAGGAGTGGGTCCAGGTCAACCTCGCTCGCGTTCATGCCAACTTCGAGTTCCTGCGGCTGCAGAACTGGAAGGTCGCCTGCGACGCCGAGCTCGGCGTGCTCAACATCGAGGACGCCAGCACCACCAAGGTCTTCGGCACCGAGACCAACATGGACAACATCCGGTTGCTCATGGAGGTCGTCGGCCAGAGCGCCTACGTGAAGAAGCACTCGCCCGAGGCGGTGCTGCTGTCTCGGCTCGAGAGCTCCTACCGCCAGCTCGTGATCCTCACCTTCGGCGGCGGCGTCAACGAGGTCCAGCGCGACCTCATCACCGTCTTCGGCCTGGGCATGCCCATGGTCAAGAGATAGGAGCGGGTCATGGACTTCAACGTCACCGAGGACCAGAGCACCGTCCGCGAGCTCGCGGCGAAGGTGCTGTCGGACCACTGCACGCCTGAGGCGCTGCGGGTCAACGAGGACTCTGACTCCGCCGGCTTCGACCGGGCGCTCTGGGCCAAGCTGGCGGACGCAGGGCTGCTCGGCATCACGATCCCGGAGGAGCACGGCGGCCTCGGGCTCACCCTCGTCGAGCTGGGCACCCTGCTCGAGGAGGTCGGTCGCTATGCCGCTCCCGTACCTGTCCTTGCTGGGCTTGCTCTCGGGGCGCTGACGATCAAGCGCCACGGCAGCGATCAGCAGAAGGCGTACACGCTCCCCGGCATCGCGGCCGGGACGATGCTCGTGACTGCCGCTCTCGTCGAGGCCCTCGGTGACGAGTCCTTGCCCGCCACGACGGCTGTGGAGCAGGGTGACACCTGGGTCCTCAACGGGACGAAGGTCTGCGTCCCCGCAGGCTTGTACGCCGACTCGATCATCGTGTCGGCCTCGACACCCGACGGGCCCCGGCTGTTCGTGGTGACGCCGGGCCAGGACGGCGTGACGCTCGAGCGGCAGGACACCATCTCCTACCAGCCCGAGGCGGTGCTGCACCTGACGGACGTGCAGGCCTGGCCGCTCGGCGGTGCGAACGCGCTCCAGGACGTCCTGGAGGTCGCGACCGTGGCGGTGTGCGCGGTGCTGACCGGCATGTCCGCGCAGGCGCTCAAGCTGACGGCTGACTACACGATGACCCGCGAGCAGTTCGGCCACCCGATCGCGCACTTCCAGGCCGTCGGTCAGCGCGCAGCCGACTCGTTCATCGACGTCACCGCGATGCGGTTGACCACCTTGCAGGCGACGTGGCTCAAGGCACAGGGCCTCGAGGCCTCGAAGGAGGTCGCGGTCGCGAAGTACTTCGCCTCCGACGGCGGTCAGCGGGTCGTCCGGGCCGCCGCTCACCTGCACGGCGGCATGGGGGTGTCCCGCGAGTACCCGCTCCACCGCTACTACCTCGGGGCCAAGCAGTACGAGCTCACCCTCGGCGGCGGCACGCGTCAGCTCGTCAAGCTCGGGAAGCTCCTCGCCGCGGACTAGGTTGACGGCATGCTGATCGGACTAGGAGATCGCTCTCCCGCTCTCGACC
>JAODNB010000293.1 GCA_025464795.1 Frankiales bacterium | reverse complement strand
CGGGGACCGTCGCGCTGCCGAGGAGCTCGAGCAGCTGTGTCGTCGCGGGCACGCGGTACACGACGATCACGTCTGACCGAGCCGCCAGTGCCTGCAGGTCGGAGGAGCGGTAGTGCCGGACCTCGCTGTGGATCCCCTGCAGGGCAAGGGCTTCGGCAGGAAGGTGCGCCCGGTAGCGCAGCGGCGCCCCCTCGATCCCGCAGATGAACAGCACGTTCCGGACAGCTGAGGGAACCGGGCGCGGCGGGGTCGCACCGTAGAGCCGCTCGAGTCCCATGACCTGGTCCGCCAACGACCGCACCGCAGGTGGCGGTGACGTGCGCAGCCTTCGCAGCAGGGCAGCGTCGTCGATGAGGGCCTGCATCGCGGCGGCCAGGTCCGGGGCGCTCCCCGTCGCGACGACCAAGCCGTTGACCCCATGGGTGATGACCTCCTCGGGCCCGAGGGTGTCGCTCGTGATGACGGTCAGCCCGTGGAGCAGCGCCTCTCGGGTCACGATCGAGAACGACTCCCGCATGAGCGAGGGCAGCACCAGGACGTCGTGGGCGTGCAGCACCTCGGACAGACTGTCGGGGCGGTACGGAGGGGCGAAGGTGATCGGCAGCTCGGTCTCGACGCGGAGCTCCTGACCTACGACCGTGAGCGCCCACTCCCCCTGCAGGTTCGCGACGGCGTCGAGCAGCAGCGGGCCGCCCTTCAGCCGGTTCTTGCCCCCTGCGAACAGGAAGCGCACCGTCTCCGACGTCGTGGGCGAACCGCTGACCGCGAGGTGCGGCAGGCCGTTCTCGTCCGTGAGCAGCACGCCGGGCGCCAGCCCGTTGGCCGCCACGAGGTCCCGGGCGATCGTCGAGGGCACGCACACCGCGTCGGCGAGCGCGAGGTCGGCGGCCAGCCGCGCATTCCGGTCGTCGAGCCACGGCCGGTCCACCTCGCAGCCGCAGACGCCGGCCTCGACGACCAGGCTGCAGGGGCGAAAGCCCTTGTCCACCAGGAACTGCCGACCGCACGACCACCAGAAGTCGTGCATCGTGACGACGACCCGCGCACCGGCCTCCTTGGCCGCTCGGACCATCGGTCCGCCCATCGACTGGAGTGCGTGCAGGTGCACGACCTCGGGCCGGACCTCAGCCAGCCAGGCAGCGAAGTCGGCCACCACCCGCGGGTTGTCGGCGTTGAGCGAGGAGCTCCAGCCGATGCCGTCGCGCACCGGCACCCAGCGCACGGGAAGCCCGGTCTCGTCCGTCTCGTCGACCGGCTCGGTGAGCGACAGGCTGCCCGCGTACACCCGGACGTCGTGCCCTCGCTCGCGCATCGCGCGCGCGTGCCGCTGCGGGACCAGCGTGCCGCCGCTGACGAAGTCGGGTGGGTAGTGCGCGCTGACGACCACGATGCGCATCGTCAGCCGACGATCTGCTCGTCCGGCTCCCGCGGCGTGATCGTGGCCTCTCCGGCAGCCGGCTGCAGGTTGCCCCACTGGCCGGCGAAGGACACGTAGCCTCCCGACTCGACCAGTCCACCGTGCTCGACGTCGAAGCGCAGGCAGTGCTTCCAGAAGTCGAACTGGTGGGCCAGCTGGTGGTCCACGATCGACGACGTGAGGTCGAACGTCCCTGGCTGCAGCATCAGGTGGGGCAGCACGAGGTCGACCGTCCCGCGACCCTCAAGGAGGTCGGGCACGTACTGCCCGTGCTTGGAGTGGTGGGCCCACAGGTAGACGCCGTCGAGCGACTCGATGGCATAGCCGAAGACCGGCCGCGAGATGGGCTCGTCGAAGCGGTAGTGCATGCGGATGGTGACCTGCTCACCCGAGCGGAACCGGGTGCGCGCGGTGCCGTCGGCACCGATCAGCTCCATCTTCTCGACCTGCGCCTCGGCAGAGCCCCAGCGGGTGCTGCCGTCGGTGGTCTCGATGCGGTCCTCGTGGTTCTCGTCCTCGTAGCTGTCGAGCACGTCCATCGGCTTGCCGGTCCGCAGGAGGGACCCTTGGTCGAGCCAGGCGACCTCGTCGCACATGTTCCGCATCGAGCCGGAGTCGTGACTCACGATGACGACCGTCCTGCCCTCCCGCCGGAACTCCGCGAACTTCTCCAGGCACTTGCGCTGGAAGTTCGAGTCACCGACGGCCAGCACCTCGTCGACGAGCAGCACCTCGGGGTCGACGTTGATGGCGACGGAGAAGCCCAGCTTCACGTACATGCCGCTGGAGTAGTTCTTGACGGGGGTGTCGATGAACTTCTCGAGGCCCGCGAAGTCGACGATCTCGTCGAACTTCGACGCCAGCGTCGCCTTCGACAGTCCCAGGATCGAACCGTTGAGGTAGACGTTCTCGCGACCGGACAGCTCAGGGTGGAAGCCGGAGCCGAGCTCGAGCAGGGCCGCCATCTTGCCGACGCTGCGCACCGACCCCTCGTCGGGCCGGAGGATCTTGGCGATGCACTTGAGCAGCGTCGACTTGCCGGAGCCGTTGCGCCCCACCAGCCCGTAGGTGGTCCCCGTCGGGATCTCGAGCGAGACGTCGCGCAGCGCCCAGAAGTCCTCGTAGTTGGCCCGCCCCTTGCGCATCACCGCAGCCTTCAGCGACTGGTTGCGCTCGTGGTAGATCCGGAACCGCTTCCCCACTCCCTCGATCGTGATCGCCGGTTGGATCACAGCTCCTCCGCCAGACGACCCTCGTAGCGCTTGAAGACCCAGTACCCCACGAGCAGCGACACCACCGACCAGGCAGCGCAGTACCCGAGACGGGAGAGGCTCGGGAAGTGCTCGTCGTACAGGCAGTCGCGGAAGGACTCCACGAAGGTGAAGGCGGGGTTCAGCTGGTACAGCGTCCAGATGCTCACGCCGAGGACCTCGTGCCCCCTCTGGTCGTAGACGAGGTAGGACGGGTAGATGATCGGGGTCATGTAGAACCACAGCTGCAGGCCGATGCTGATGAGGTACTGCAGGTCGCGGAAGTAGACGTTGGCGACCGACAGCGCGAGCGCCAGCCCCGTGACGAACATGGTCAGCAGCACCGTCAGCAGCACCACGGCGGGCAGCCACTCGAGCACCACGTTGCCGGCGATCACCAGCGCCACACCCAGAACGCCGAGCTCGATGAGCAGCGTCACGACCAGAGCGAAGACCGTCGCGAGGACCAGGGTCTCGCGTGGGAACCACACCTTCTTGATGAGGTTCGAGCTGTTGGTCAGCGAGGCGACGCCCGTCGTCATGCCGTTGCTGATGAAGTTCCAGACAAGCAGCCCGCACAGCAGCCACAGGGCGAAGACCTTGATGCCGGTCCGCTCCCCCACGGGGACCTTGACGCGGAGGAAGAAGCTGAAGACCAGGGTGTAGATGGCCATCGTGGCGAGCGGGTTGACCAGCGACCAGCCCCAGCCGAGGACCGACCCCTTGTACTTGCCCTTGAGCTCGCGGGCCGTGAGGTTGGTGAGCAGCTCACGGGAGTCCTTCAGCTCCGACACCACGCTCATGTGCGCCTCTCGCCGGAGATCGCGAACGGCCGGGACCGGTCAAGGTTGACGTTGTAGAACGGGTCGTGGAACAGCTCGGAGCGGGGCTCCCACCGGTCGTCGAAGAACGCGTCGTCCTCCAGGTGCGGCTTCACGCCGCGGGTGGCCGACTCGTGGTGGTAGAGAGTTGCGAAGGGCGTGTAGACGACCCGGTATCCGGCCTGCCGGACCCGCAGGCACAGGTCGACGTCGTTAAAGGCGACCCGCAGCCGCTCCTCGAAGCCACCGACCTCGTGGAAGACCGAGGGACGCATCATCGTCACCGCTCCCGTGACGGCGGTGACGTCGCGGACGACCTCCCCGAAGCCCCACCAGCCCTGGTGGTCGACGTTGCCTGCGGCGCCCGCCGAGTAGTTGACGATGACGGCCTCGTGCTGCGGCCGGTCGTCGGGGTAGTAGAGCCGGCAGCCGACGGCCCCCACCTCGGGCCGCTGGGCGTGCTCGAGCATCGACTCGATCCAGTCGGGAGCGATGACCTCGGTGTCGTTGTTGAGGAACAGCAGCATGTCCCCGTCCGCAGCCCAGGCCGCGACGTTCATCATGCGCGCGTAGTTGAACCGGTGCGGGTAGCGGAGCACCCGCCCGCCGAAGGTCGCCAGGTAGGCCAGGGTCCCGGGGTCGTCGCTCTCGTTGTCGACCACGAGGAACTCGTAGTTCGGATAGGTGCTCTTGTCCCGGACCGAGTCGATCGCCCGCCGCATGAGGTGCTCGCCGTTGCGGGTCGGGATGATGATCGTGACCTTGGGACGACCGATGACGTCGTACTTCAGCCGGTAGGTGCTGGCCAGGATCCCGTCCACCGCCTTGCCGGTGTACCCGCGCCGCACCAGCGCCTCGTCGAGGGCGTTCTTGGAGGCGTCGAAGGCGTAGGGCTTCGCGTCGACCACCGCTGCGGTCGACCCGGGGACCAGCCGCCAGGTGTACAGCGGCTCCGCGATGTGGTGCACCCGCTCGGTCTGCTCGCTGAGGCGCAGCACCAGGTCGTGGTCCTGCGAACCGTCGAAGCCGCTGCGCAGCCCGCCGAGCGACGAGACCATCGAAGTGCGCGCGACGGTGAGGTGGGTGACGTAGTTGCGCGAGGTGAGGTGCTCCGGCGACCAGGCGGGCTTGAAGAAGGGCTGGACCAGGTCGCCGTTCTCGTCCATCTTGTCCTCGTCGGTGTAGACGAGGTCGAGTGACGGGTCGGCGGCGAGCGCGAGCGCCACCTCTGCCAGGGCGTGCGGCTTCAGCAGGTCGTCGTGGTCGAGCAGTGCCACGAACGACCCGCGGGCGTGGGCGAGCGCGGCGTTGGTCGCACCGCTGATGCCCTCGTTCACCGCCAGGAGGACCAGCCGGATCCGGGAGTCGCGGGCTGCCCACTCCTGCAAGGCATCTCGCGTCTCCTGCGAGGGCGAGCAGTCGTCCGCCAGGCACAGCTCCCAGTGCGGGTAGACCTGGTCGAGCACCGACGAGATCGTGTCCCCGAGGACGGCGGGGGCGCTGTTGTAGATGGGCACGAGGATGCTGATCAGAGGGGGGTCCTCGAGAGCAGCGACGCGCTCACGCAGTGCAGAGAGGCGCTCTGCAGTGGGCTCGTGCAGGCTGCGCCAGACGGTGTACTGCTCGTCAGAGGTCAGCGGGTTCCGCTTCGCCGCGATGACCATGTTCTGCCGCAGCCCCTCGGGGATCGGCAGCATCGGCGGCGGAGGCGGGGCGGGGCGGGAGCCCACCGCGCGCAGCTCGCCGTCAGGAAGCAGGAAGGGCGAGGTCGGCGGAGCCACCCCGCAGCCGGCGAGAGCGTTCACGACCGCTCGGCGGTACGCGGCGCGGCCGCCTGCGTCGTGCTTGGCAGCCATGGCCGCCCGTGCCTGATCCCACTGCCCCGGGTTCTCCAGCAGGTCGCGGGCCCGAAGGGCCATGGCGGTCGTGTCGTTGCAGACCACTGCCGGCCACGTCTCACCGAGGTCGAGCGAGGTCGCCGCGTGCGGCAGGACCAGCAGCGGTGTCCCGGCGGCCGCGGCGAGCGACAGTGCCGCGCGGGCTCCGTCACCGTGGGAGTAGGGCGCGAGGCAGACCTGGGAGGAGGCGATGGCTGCAACAGGGTCGGGCCCGAGGGGCTCGACGACGACACCTGGCTCGCGGCCGAGCAGGACCACGAGCGGGCTGGGGTTGTCGGCGAGCACCCGCAGCGTCGTGTCCGGTCGGGTTGCCCGCAGCACGGGCAGCACGGAGCGGGCAGCCGCCACAGCGGCGTCCTCGTGCGAGGCGATCGTGTCCGCGCCCGGGCTGGCGAGGACGACGAGGTCCGACAGCAGCGGAGCCGCTGAGGTGCTGCCGGCGAGGGGATCAGGGAGGACGACGACCGGCTTCGTGGGGAACAGCCCCTCGACCTGGCGGCGGTCGTCCTGCGTCGAGCACAGCACGAGGTCCGCGCGCTCGAGAGAGGTGGCCACCCGCTCGCGGAGCAGGCCACCGAGGCCGTGCAGTCCTCGCACCTCGTCCCGCACGACCAGCGCCGGCTCGAGCGACAGCACGCGCCGCGAGTCGAAGGTGTGCGCGAGCAGGACCCGGACCGCCGACGGCAGGTGCCGGTCCACGAAGGGCGAGAAGCGGTGCTCGGTGCGGATGCCGAGGGAGAAGACGGTGGAGAAAGTCAGCCGGTGGGCGAGGAACCAAGGATCCCAGTCGGGGCAGTCCGCGACCACCTCCACACCGAGCTCGCGCCAGGCGGCAGCGGCACCGAGCGCCGGCTCGCTGCTGACGAGCACGATCGGGACCTCCGGCCACAGCGCGACCAGGGCCCGGAGCAGCTCGGCCTCAGGCCGGTCCCACCGCGGCTCGACGTCGGGGACGCGGTCGACGAGGACGAGGAACCGCTCACCTGGAGCAAGCGCGGGCAGTGACGGGAACGCAGCCAGGGCGTCCTCCCAGGAGGCGGACGGGTCCGTCACGAGGGTCCCGCGGGGGGCGACCACCCCGGTCTCGAAGCGGGCCGCGTCACCTCCGAACCTGCGTGCCAGGTCCCCTCGGTCGACGGGCGCTGTCGTGACCACGACGACGTTCCCGCGGCCGGCGTCCAGGGCTCGCTGGAGCTGCGCGCCGCCGGGTGCGCCGTCGGGGAACGCCGGGCCTCCCGCAGACAGGGAGGCCGGGCGCACGACCACGTCGGCACCTGCCCAGGAGGCGGTGCCGTCCACGTCGAGCAGGACGACGCAGGGCCGGCCTCCGGTTTGAGGGACCGTCACCGGGCTCGCGCCCGCACCCGGGCGTAGAAGTTCCGCGCGGGCTTGAGCGCCCGCATCGTCCTCGTGTTGTTGAGGGCGTGGATCTCGCGGCGCAGCGCGTCGATCTCGGGGCCCTGGTCCCGGGAGATGATCTCGAGAGCAGGTACGGACTCCGCGGCGTGGAG
>JAODNB010000279.1 GCA_025464795.1 Frankiales bacterium | reverse complement strand
GCCGGATCGGCAACTGGGGCCTGAACCTGATCGTGAACGTGCTGTTCGGCACTCGCTACACCGATCTCTGCTACGGCTACAACGCGTTCTGGACGCACTGCCTGCAGGTGCTGGAGCTGGAGTCGGGCGATGCCGCCGACGCCATGCACTGGGGCGACGGCTTCGAGATCGAGACCGTCATCAACACCCGCATCGCCAAGGCCCGTCTGGACATCCGCGAGGTCGCCAGCTTCGAGCACGAGCGCCTGCACGGCGTCAGCAACCTCAACGCCGTCACGGATGGCCTCCGCGTGCTCAAGGCCATCGCCATCGAGCGCGTCACCCGCAGCGCCAAGGTCGCGGTCGTTCCGTCCAACGTCGTGGCGATCCGCCAGCGGCTCGCCGCCTGAGCCATGGCGCCGGCCCCGTTCATCCCCCATCAGCCCACCGAGCTGGTCGCCCGTACCCGGTCGGAGGTCCTGCGCGTCTGCCTGATCCAGGTCCTCCAGCGCATGGTGGACGCGCACGACCTGGTGTCGGTCGAGCTCGACTGCCCGTTGCTCGCCGGCGGTCCGGTGACGGTCGTTCGCGCCCGCCGCCCGGCCACCTCGACACTCGCCGTCAAGAGCTGCCCTGTCCCGAGGAGCGCCCACCTGCCCCACGGGTCCCTGTGGGTCTCCGCAAGCACGGAGCAGGCCCTCGATCAGGCTCGCTCATGGCCGGACATGCTCGGCCTCCTGCTCGACACGGAGCTGGCACGGCAGGCCGCTGAGATCGCAGCCCAGGGGGCGCTCGAGATGGCGAACCGGGACCCAGCGACCGGCCTCGGCAACCGGCGCGCCTGGGAGCACACCCTGCGCACGGAGACCGTGCGGTCCCACCGCAGCGCCTCACCGCTCACGTTGATGGTCATCGACATCGACGGACTCAAAGCCGTCAACGACGCACGCGGCCACGCCATGGGCGACGCCCTCATCGCCCGGACCGCGGAAGCCCTGGCGAACCTCCGTCGCGCCACGGACGAGGTCTGCCGGCTCGGTGGCGACGAGTTCGGCCTCACGGCGCCGGACACGGACGCGGCCCAAGCACGCGTTCTCGCCGTGCGCGTGCGCCAGGCCCTGCAGGACGCCGGCGTTCGGGCGTCCCTCGGCGTCGCGGTGGGCAGGAACAGCTTCGACGGCCACGAGCTCTGGCAACAGGCCGACGCCGCCATGTACGACGACAAGCGCTCCCGCCGACCCTCCTGGGAGGCTGCACTCATAACGGCCGGCTCGGTCGGGAGGATGCCTCGCCCCTGAGGGTTCTGCGCAGTTCCTGCGGGGAACACCTCGTCGCGTGCGCGTCCGTCGAGTGAACCCGAGCGGTCCCGGGATCCACCGCGTTCGGCACGGTCGCGGTTTCCGCTACGTCGACGCCGCAGGCGCGAAGGTCACCGATCCTGCTGTGCTGCAGCGGATCGAGGGACTTGTGCTGCCTCCCGCATGGAACGACGTGTGGATCTGCCGCATCGGCAACGGCCACATCCAAGCCACCGGGATCGATGCTGCCGGTCGACGGCAGTACCGCTACCACGATCAGTGGCGCCTGACCCGGGACCTCGCCAAGCACGAGCGCGTCCTTGACTTCGGCGCTGTGCTGCCCAGCCTGCGGCAGCGGGTGGCCGAGGACCTCCGGGCGGACGCGCTGTCCCGGGAGCGAGTGCTGTCCTGCGCGGTGCGCCTGCTCGACCTCGGGTTCTTCCGCATCGGCAGCGAGCAGTACAAGGACTCGTTCGGGTTGGCGACCCTGCGCAAGGAGCACGTCAGCGTGTCGACGGACGACGTCGTCACCTTCGACTACATCGCCAAGAGCGGCAAGCACCGCGTCCAGTCCATCGCCGAGCCCGAGGTGTGCGAGGTGGTCAGAGCGCTGCGACGTCGACGAGGTGGAGCGGACACGCTGCTGGCCTACCGTGACCGGTCGCAGTGGGTCCCCGTGCGCAGCTCGGACATCAACGCCCACCTGCGGGAGCTCACCGGCGGCGACTTCACCGCGAAGGACTTTCGGACCTGGTCGGCGACGGTGCTCGCTGCGGTGGGGCTGGCCGTCTCCCAGGACACCGCGTCGGTCACCGCTCGCAAGCGCGCGGTCAGCCGCGTCATGACCGAGGTCGCTCACTACCTCGGCAACACCCCTGCTGTCTGCCGTTCCTCCTACGTCGACCCCCGGGTCGTTGACCTCTTCGAGTCGGGGGTGACCATCAAGACCGACCTCCAGAAGCTCGGCGAGGACGTGACACCCGGTCAGCCTGCGACACAGGGACGGGTCGAGGCCGCGGTGCTGCGCCTGCTCCGCGCTCCGGCTGAGGGCCTCAAGACCGCCTGAGTCCTCAGCTCGCGGGCGGGTACTGGTCCTTCTTCAGCAGGGTGGCCAGGTGCAGCGTGTTGGCCACGAGCGTCTTGGTGGTCCCAGCGGTGACCTCAGGGACCTCGTCCAGGTCCTTGTAGTCCGTCGAGCCCATCGCCGGGCCGTGCCAGTAGGTGACGGCGGCGGCGGGCACCGTGAAGCCCACGTCGTTGAGCGCCTGGAACACCTCAGCGGTCACGAAGTGCGCGCCGTCCTCGTTGCCCACGACCGCCAGGCAGGCGACCTTCCCGTAGGTCAGCAGCCGACCCTGCTCGTCCTTCTCCGAGAGCTCAGCGTCGAGCCGCTCGAGGACCCGCTTGCAGACGCTGGACTGCTGTCCCATCCAGATGGGCGTCGCGATCAGCAGGACGTCGGCCTCGAGCACCTGCGCGCGGATCCCCGGCCAAGCATCTCCTGCACCCATGTCCTTCTTCACCCCCGGCTTCACGTCGTGGTCGACGACGCGGACGAGGCTGGTCGTGCAGCCCTGCTCGGCGAAGCCGGCGAGCACCTGCTCGGCGAGCAGCTGGCTGCTGGAGGGATCGGGAGACGGGGTCAGGGTGCACACGAGTGCGATCACAGAAGTCATGCAGGTGCCCTTCCCACCCCTCAGGGCAGTACACGCCCGCTACCTTTCGCAGGTGATTGTCCGGAGACAACTACCCGTGAGCTGCACCCGCCTCGTCGGCGTCCCGCTCCTCGTTCAGCAGCGCCCCCAGGGCGGTCAGTCCCTTGAGCAGGCTGACGCGGTCGCGCGGGCCCATCTGCTCCAAGGCGACGTCGAGGGCCTCCCTGCGCAGCCTCCGGATCTGCCGGACGAGCTTGCGCCCGTTGCTCGTCAGCTGCAGGACGACCTCGCGCCGGTCTGTCTCCGCCGGCGTCCGGGTGACGAGATCGGCCGCGACGAGCCGGTCACAGAGCCGCGACGCCGACGACGGGATCACGTTGAGCGCGTCTGCGAACCGCGTGAGGTTCAGGGGCCCTCGGTGCTCCAGCGCCAGCAGGGCCTGGAGCTGCGAGGTGGACACCCGCTGCGAGGCATCCGCGGCAGCGCGCGAGGACAGCAGGAGGAGCGGCGTGAGGGCGGCGTCAACGGCGGCAGCGAGGTCATCCGGCTGAGCACCTGGATGCCGCGAGATCGTTCCCACCTCCGAAGTCTGGCACCACTAGGCCGGCAGTGCGCAGAGAGTTCCCTCGCGGGGTACCCGTCAACCCTGGTAGGAGTGCTTCCATGACCTCCGCCCTGCTCGACGAGGTCACTGCCCTGCTCGAGCGCGCCGGCGCGCACAGCCTGCTGTCCGAGCTGTGCCGCTGTCTCGAGGAGCGGCTCGACGCGCGGGCGCAGGTCTGGCTCGTGGACTACCGGCAGCAGACCCTCCGTTCCACGGCATGGACCCTGGCCTCGAACGAGGGCGAGCACGCCCAGACCGTGGAGGGCACGCTGGCTGGGCGGTGCTTCGCCGCCCAGACCGCCCTGCTGAACCCGAAGGAGGGACGGGTCGAGCTGATGGTGCCCCTCACCACCCGCGGGCGCCGTGAGGGCGTGCTGGAGCTGTCCTTCTCGTGCGCGCCGGATGCGGCCCTTCGCCTCGACCTCGATCGCTGCGCGCCGCTGATCGCCCAGGCACTGGCTGCTCTCGGAACGGTCAGCGGGCCGCCCGAGCGGAGCCGCAGGCAGCAGCCGCTGACGGTCGCTGCCGAGATCCAGTGGTCCCTGCTCCCCGGCACCGCCTACTCCGACGCCGACGTCACCGCTGCCGGGCTGCTCGAACCGGCGTACTCGATCGCCGGGGACGCCTTCGACTGGACGCGCGATCGGGACGTGCTGCACCTCGCGGTCCTGGACGGCACGGGTCGCGGGGTCCCGGCTGCGCTGTGCACGACCTTGGCGCTCGGAGCCCTGCGCAACGCGCGCTTCGCCGAGGTGCCCCTGGCCGAGCAGGCAGCGCTGGCGGACCAGGCCGTGTACGCCCATCACGGGGGCGAGATGTTCGTCTCGGCGCTGATGTTCCAGTTCGACCTCCTCCAGGGCCGCGCGCGCGTCGTGGACGCAGGGTCGCCCCAGCTCTACCAGGTCCGGGAGGGCAGGACGCACCTCGTCGAGCTCGAGCACCAGCTCCCCCTCGGCATGTTCGAGGAGACGATCTACAACGAGCAGGAGATCGAGGTTGCACCCGGGGACCGCTTCCTCATCGTCAGCGACGGGGTGCACGGAACGCGCACCCGGAGCGGGGCGAGCTTCTCCGACAGCCTGGCAGGAGTCCTGCGCGACTGCCGGCTGCTGTCTGCGGCGGAGACGACGCGCCACACCCTGAGACAGCTGCACGCAGAGCACCACAGCGGGGCCCCGTACGACGGACTCGCTGACGATGCGCTGGTCGTCTGCGTGGACCTGCACCCGCAGGGGTCTCTCAGCTGACCGGTTCCAGGAGCACGAGCGGGATCTCCCGCTCGGTCTTGCGCTGGTAAGCGGCGTAGTTCTTGTGCTTGCTGGACAGCACCGGCCAGAGCCGGGCCCGTTCCTCGGGGCTGGCCACCCGCGCCGTCCAGGGCTGAGCGGCCTCTCCACCCATGGCGACCTGCACCCGTGGTTCGGCCACGATGTTGCCCAGCCACGCCGGCGGCTTGTCGTCGCCGCCTCGTGAGGCGACGACGACGTGCATCAACCCCTCCTGGTGCGGCGAGGTCAGCATCACCGTCCGCGGCAGGCCGCTCTTGCGCCCTGTCGTCGTCAGCTCGATGACGGGCATGCCGATCAGGGTCCAGCCGACCTTCCCACCCGTCACCTTCAGAGCGGTGCGGTGCACGGCGTTCATCGCCTTCATCTGGAAGTCACTTGGCATGGCAAGACCGTAGCCCTCGGCCCGCGTCCTCGAGGGAGGTTCACGGCGCTGCGGCTGCGGGTAGGGCCGTGCGCACGGCATGATCACCACGACCACGCCATGAGGGGACAGTCCGGGAATGACCGCAACCGCACAGCTCTCGACGCCACAGCTGCTCCAGCAGCTGAGCGACCAGACGAAGACGCTCGTCAGCCAGGAGATCGCCCTGGCCAAGCTGGAGCTCGGCGCCAAGGCCAAGAAGGGCGGAGCCGGGGCCGGGGCCCTGATCGCTGCCCTCGTGCTCGTGCACTTCGCCGCGATGGTGCTGCTCGCCGCTGCCGTGCTCGGTCTCGCGACCGTGGTGTCCGGTTGGCTGGCCGCCCTCATCGTCGGCGGAGCCCTGCTCCTGCTGGCGGTCGTCCTGGCCCTCGTGGGCAAGCGCTTCCTGAGCAAGATGGGCTCACCCGCTCCTGCTGCGACGATCGCCAGCGCGAAGGCCGATGTCGCTGCGGTGAAGACGGCGGCCGCTCGATGAGCGACACGACGAGCGAGGTCGAGAAGGCGCGCGCCGAGATCGCCGCCACGCGAACGGCCCTGGCGGAGACGACAGCGGCCCTCAAGGTCAAGAGCGACGTGAAGACCCGGCTCACCCAGGCCGTGAAGGCCAACCAGACGGCACTCGCCGCCGTCGGTGGGGGGCTTGCGCTCCTGGTCGTCCTCCGCACGTGGAGCAAGAAGCGCAGCAAGGGCACGCGGAGCAAGAAGCGATGACCGGCCTGCTGTACAAGCCGTGGAGCATCGTGTTCGGTCTCGTCGGCGGGATCCTGGCCAAGAAGCTCTTCGCGAAGCTCTGGACGCTGGTCGGCGACGAGAAGCCGCCGAAGCCCACGCAGCGCGACACGTCCTGGAAGGCCGTGATCCCCGCTGCAGCCCTCCAAGGCGCCGTGTACGCGGGCGTGAAGGCCGCCGCCCAGCGCGGCAGCGCGAAGTCGTTCGAGGCCACGACCGGCGTCTGGCCGGTGAAGGACAAGAAGCAGAAGTAGCGCCCCGTCAGCGGGAGCCGCGCAGGGCGATCTCCAGCTCGAAGCGCACGTGCGGCTGCTCCAGCAGGTCGCCGAACAGCTCCCGCAGCTGCCCCAGCCGGTAACCGACCGTTTGCGGGTGCACGTGCAGCTCGGCAGCGACCCGCTGCCGCTCACCTCGATGTGCCAGCCACGACAGCAGGGTCTCCTCCAGCCGAGCCCGGGTCGTCGGCTTCAGCCCGTCCAGCGGCCGCAGCCGCTCGGCGACGATCAGGCCGAGCAGGTCTGCGTCCCGGTGCAGCAGCAGGGTGGACAGGTGCTCGTCCACGAAGACCGGATCCCCGGTCAGCACGCCGGTCTCGGTGAGGGCAGCTGCCGCGCGGGCCAGGGCGAGGCAGGTACGGAGCTCGGCGACCGGCTTGGCAGGGCTCACGACGGCGCCTCGACCGGCCAGCCGCTGCGCGAGCCGAGGCCGCCCGGAGGCCCGGCCCGGCGCAGGGAGCACGGCGACGAGAGCATGCGCCTCCCTCCCCACCAAGGCGGTCTGCCCGAGCCGCGTCGCGAGCCCCTCCCCGCGTCCAGGTTCGAGCACCACGGCAACCACCTGCTCGGGGATCGTCCACCCGGCCAGTGCGGCCGCGGCAGCGAGGGCCGGCCCGTCGGCGAGTCCGGACAGCAGGAGGGTGAGCAGCTCGCTGCGCCGACGGTCGGCCTCACCCGCCCGGGTGGACTGCTCACGGGCATATCCCTCGACCGAGGTCGCGGAGAGCTCGTCGATGTAGGCGAAAACTGACTCGGCCAGCGGTACGACGGCATCTGCCTCGAAGCCGGCTTCCCGCGCGATGTCGGCGAAACGACGGAACGCCACGCGCGCCCCGACGCGGTAGGCCGCCAGCAGGGTCTGCAGCTCCCGGCCCTGACGCAGCTCACCACGCCCGAGGTCGACGTACAGGCGCCGGTCCCGAGGGCCCAGCGCCGGCGACGAGGTCCCTGGCAGCTCGAGGAAGCGCCCCAGGGCGACCTCGACTCCCAGCCGCAGCCCCTCACCGAAGGCTCCCTCGATCGGACGGGCGTAGTCGGGCACCTCCTCGGCGACGGCAGCGATGATCTCGGCGACGACACCCGGCAGGTGCGGCCGCACGCTGTCGGCCAAACCGCCGGGAAGCGCCTTCCACGGAACCTCAGACGCCATAGAAACTGTCTCCTCAGCACAAGTTCTCGATCCAGAAGCGTATCCCAGGGCATGGACATGTTTGCCGCGGATCAAGAGAGACTTCTGAGGTGACCCCCACTCGCGCCCCGTGGAAGCAGGCCCTGCGCGCTGCCGCGACCCGGATGAGCAGCCCGCTGCTGCCGGACGACTACCTGCACCTGATCAACCCGCTGTGGAGCGCGCGCGAGCTGCGCGGCAAGGTGGTGGAGGTCCGCAAGGAGACCGACCACGCTGCGACGCTGGTGATCAAGCCCGGCTGGGGATGGAGCGGCTCCTACGAAGCCGGGCAGTACATCGGGATCGGGACCCAGGTCGACGGCCGCTGGCACTGGCGGTCCTACTCCCTCACCAGCACGCCCGTGAGGAACGACGGCCTGATCGCCATCACCGTCAAGGCGATGCCGGAGGGCTTCCTGTCAGGACACCTCGTCAACGGCCTGGCACCGGGCACCATCGTGCGGCTGCAGGCCCCTCAGGGCAACTTCGTGCTGCCCAGTCCGCCGCCTGCGCGGATCCTGTTCCTCACCGCCGGATCCGGGATCACGCCGATCATCTCGATGCTCCGCACGCTCGACTCGCGAGGTGAGCTGCCCGACATCGACCTGGTCCACTCCGCCCCCACCTCCGCCGACGTCCTGTTTCGGACGGAGCTGCACGAGCTCGCCGACAGGCACCCGACGCTTCGCGTGCACGAGCAGCTCACCGACGCGATGGGCATGCTCGACCTGACCAACCTCGACGCGCAGTGCCCGGACTGGGCCGAGCGCCAGACCTGGGCCTGCGGCCCGCCGGCGATGCTCGACGCCGCGGAGCAGGTCTGGGGCGACAGGGGCATCTCGGAGCGGCTGCACCTCGAGCGCTTCAGCATCGCCCTGGCCGGTGCCGGAGGGGAGGGGGGCACTGTCACCTTCGCCAAGAGCGGCAAGGCCATCACCGTCGACGGCGCCACCACGCTGCTGCTCGCCGGCGAGCAGGCCGGTGTCCAGATGCCCTTCGGCTGCCGCATGGGCATCTGCCAGAGCTGCGTGCTGCCGCTCACGGGCGGCAGCGTCCGCGACCTGCGCAACGGCACCGAGCACACCGAAGGCGGTCGGGTCCAGACCTGCATCTCCGCCGCCGCAGGCGACTGCGTCCTCGACGTCTAGCTCCCCCTCTGACCCCTAGGAGTCCCGCATGGCCATCAGTGACATCAAGGAGTACGCCCACCTGTCCCCCGCGGACGTGGAGGCCCTCGGCAAGGAGCTCGACGAGCTCCGGGCCTCCATCGAGCGCTCGCGCGGTGAGTCCGACGCGCAGTACATCCGCCGGGTGATCAAGCTCCAGCGGTCTCTCGCCGCGGCCGGACGCCTGACGCTGTTCTTCAGCCTCTTCCCGCCGGCCTGGTTCGCAGGCACGACGCTGCTGAGCCTGGCGAAGATCATCGAGAACATGGAGATCGGCCACAACGTCATCCACGGGCAGTGGGACTGGATGAACGACCCGGAGATCCACTCCAGCAGCTGGGAGTGGGACATGGTCGGCACCTCCGAGGACTGGAAGCACTCCCACAACTTCATCCACCACACCTACACGAACATCGTCGGCAAGGACCGCGACGTCGGCTACGGCCTGCTGCGCGTCACGCGCGACTACAAGTGGCAGCCGAAGAACCTCGCACAGCCGCTCATCTACGCCGTCCTCGCGTCGCTGTTCGAGTACGGCATCGCGTTCCACGACATCGACGTCTCGTCGGTCAAGAAGGGCAAGAAGACAAAGGAGGCCGCCAAGGCCCAGCTCGACAAGATCAAGACGAAGGTGCGCCGCCAGGTCCTCAAGGACTTCGTCGTCTTCCCCGCCCTGACCGGGCCGGCGTTCGTCAGCACCCTGACCGCCAACGCCACCGCCAACTTCGTGCGCAACTGGTGGTCCAATGCGGTGATCTTCTGCGGGCACTTCCCGGACGGCGCGGAGAAGTTCACGCTCGCCGAGTGGGAGAACGAGACCCACGCCGAGTGGTACCTGCGCCAGATGCTCGGCTCGGCGAACTTCCGCGGGGGCAAGCTCATGAGCTTCATGACCGGCAACCTGAACCACCAGATCGAGCACCACCTGTTCCCCGACCTTCCGAGCAACCGCTACAGGGCGATGAGCGTCGAGGTCCAGGCGATCTGCAAGAAGTACGACATCCCTTACACCACAGGCAACTTCCTCGTGCAGTACGCGAAGACCCTCAGGACGATCCTGAAGCTGTCGCTGCCCGACAAGTACCTGACGGCCACCTCCGACGACGCTCCCGAGACGGCCTCCGAGAAGAAGTGGACCCTCAGGGCCGCGTGACCGGGTCCTCGACGACGACCTCGGAGACGGGGCTTCGCCGAGCCTGCACCTGCTGAGCGACCAGGTCCAAGATCAGGTCGGGGTCGGTGCCCTTGGCCACGAACAGGTCGGCTCCCGCGCGCCGCGCCGTTTCGTGGTCGGCGTGCGGCTGCGAGCTGTACACCACGACCACGGTCGCCGGCGCTGCCTTGCGGAGCGGCACGATGGCGGCCAGGCCGTCGTCGCGCCCCAGCCCGACGTCCAGGAGCACGGCGTCGGGCTGGTGCTCCGACGCCAGCCGAAGGGCGTCGCGCGCGTTGCCGGCAGTCACCACGGGGCTGTACCGCTTGTCCTCGCCCGCCACCACCTCGAACAGGCGCCGGAGGCTGACCTGGTCGTCGACGACGAGCAGACAGAGCGACACGGTGGCCTACTTCCACGGGGAGGAGCAACAACGACAGCATCATTCGCGTGGCTTCCTCTCGACATAGCCCGAAATGGCCTCTCCCCATCGCGGGACTGACTAGGGAAGCTGCCCGAGTACGCTTTGTCCCTTCAAGGCCGACGGGCCAGGAGGGCAACCCGACCTGCCTGTCCTGCGTCCTCGTCCTGAGACCGTCGTGCGCACGCCCACGTCCGAAGGAAAGACCGCTCCATGTTCCCGACCCCTCCCGCGCGACGTGTCGCCCTGCTCGGGGTCACCGCCGCGCTCGTCATGAGCTGCGGGCCGAGCACCATCACGCACCGCGCGGGGCTGCCGGGCAGCATCAGCGTCAACGGCCGGGTCGTCGCCCTGGCTGGGCTGGACACGGTCGGAGCCGCCCTCTCGGAGGCCGCGGCGCACATCCCCTCGGGCCGCCTGCTGTCCGTGGTCGGTCACCACCCGCTCGGCAGTGACCAGCAGGGCGGCGCGGTGCTCGTCAACGGCACCGCTGCGGACCTCGAGGCGTCACTGCACAACGGCGACCACGTGGTCACGGTCCCCGGGCCGGACGCTCTCGAGCCGACCCGGACGGCGGTCGAGCCCTACGGGCTGCACCTGTTCGCTGGGCTCGAGGTCGGCGGCCACCCTGGCAGGGCCCGGGTCACCCGTGGCGCTGTGTCCGGCGAGGTCCTGAAGCGGGTCGTGCTCACGCCGGCGAGCAAGGGGCGTCTCACCTCAGCGCGCCAGATCGCGCTGACCTTCGACGACGGCCCGAACCCCGTCTGGACCCCGAAGGTCCTCGCGCTGCTCGCGCGAGCGCACGTGCACGCGACGTTCTGCCTGATCGGACGCCAGGCCGTGCAGTACCCGGCGCTGGTCCGGGCGATCGTCGCGGGCGGTCACACGCTCTGCAACCACACGTTCAGCCACGACGAGCACCTGCCCAGCCGCCCACCCGCCGTCCAGCGCCAGGAGCTCGTGAAGACCCAGCAAGCCATCACGAGGGCGAGCGGTGGCGTCGTGCCGCAGCTCTTTCGCGCACCGGGCGGTGCGTGGTCGCCCCAGGTGGAGCAGCTCGCGCGCGGGCTCCACATGACCCCCCTGAAGTGGACGGTCGACCCGCGGGACTGGGCCAAGCCGGGCACGAACGCCATCATCGCCAAGACCCTCGCCCAGCTGCGGCCGGGCGGGATGGTGCTGCTCCACGACGGCGGTGGTGGCCGCGAGCAGACCTACGCGGCCTTGGCGTTCCTGCTCAACCGCCTCCCCCAGCTGCACTTCACCTACGGCATCCCGCGCGCGTAACGCCGCCTGACGAGCTGTCGTCACGCTCGTTGTCAGGCCTTGCGACATAAGGTGATCGCATGATGCGCAGCGGTCTGATCCCCGAGGCCCACACCTACGGCGCACGCGCCGACCTCCCCATCCCGCTGTACCTGTTCGTCATCGGTGGGGCGCTCGTCGTCGTCCTGTCCTTCGTCCTCGTGCTGCGCCGAGGGGGAGCCATCCACCTCTCCACGCCGTTCGACATCGAGAGGTTCGAGGTCGAGCGCAACGTCTTCCCGAACGCCTTCTACTGGTACTTCACCGTCTTCAGCCTGTACCTCATCGCGCAGCCCCAGGTAGAGGCGGGACAGTGAGGCGCTGGCTCGCAGGCATGGCGGTCATCTCCTTGGGGTTCCTCGCCACCCCGGGAGCCGTCCCCGTCTACGACGGGGTAGGTCAGCCCGACGACCCGTACCGCTACGCCGGGAAGCAGCCTGCTCCTGTCGCGGTGTCCACGACGGCGAAGGTCGTCGGGGGGTCCTCCGCCGCCCTTCAGCTCCAGAGCGCCGAGACCGGGCCGCAGGTGCTCATCGACCTCGCTGCGGGTGCCTTCAGCGCGACCACCCGCGAGATCACCTTCAGCGCCACGCCCCAGACCCCCGACGGAAGCGCACCGCGTGGGGAGTTCGACGGCAACAGCTACCACGTCGTGGCGAGCCCTGGCGCGACGCTCAGGCCCGAGGTCGCGCAGGGCTTCCTGTTCCTACGCGCAGCGGTCATGACCAAGCCGAGCCCGGTCATCGTGCACCGGACCAACCCGACGGACCCCTGGGCGCAGGTCCCCACCAACCTGTCCGGCCGCGACATCGTCAGCACGCCCTTCCGGGACCTTGGCGACTACGCCGTGGTCCGCCTTCCCGGGTCGAAGCCCTTGACCGCCGGCGGCTTGAGCATCGGAAGGGTCCTGCTGCTGGGGGCGGGCGTCCTGGCCCTTCTCACGATCACGGTGCTCGTGCTGCGTCGACCTCGGGGCGACGAGGACTAGCGCAGGAACCAGCCGACGAGGTCTGCACCGACGTGCGCGACTGCGGGCGCGAAGGGCGTGCCCGCCTCCCGGCGCAGGCCTCCGAGGACCAGTCCGACGGCGAGGTCGAGCGGCAGCACGTGCCACCCGTACAAGGGGACGTGCAGCAGCGCGAACGCCACCGCTCCCACCCCGATCGCCACCCGCTCGTCCGCGATCGCTTCGTAGAGGGCTCCTCGGAGGAACACCTCCTCGGACGTCGCCACGACCGTGACGACCAGGCCCCAGGTCGCGAAGCCCTCCGTGCCGTGCAGCGGCTTCAGGCTGACGAGGTGCTGGAGCCCGACCGGGGCGCACACCAGAAGAGCCCCCATCAGACCGAGACCAGATGCCTTGAACGACAGGGGAAACCGCGTGCGGGCCGCCGCCGAGACGACCAGCAGGCAGGCCGCGAACACGAGCCCGGCCGACTGCGACTGCGCGACCGCGTCGCCTCCGACCAGGACCCGCAGACCCACCGACACCGCGAACGCGGCGAGCAGCACCAGAGGCATCACCGGGTGTCGGTCGCGCCGCTCCGACGCCGCACGGCGACGATCACCAGCACGAGCAGCGCCCCCACGCCGAGCAGGATGTAGAGCAACGGCGAGGAGCCCTTGCTCGCCTTGGCCGACGAGGCGACGAACGCGAGGGCGTAGTCGCCTGCACCCACGAAGCTCGAGACGTAGATGTCCGTCCCACCCCGGGAGGTCTTGAGCTGCTTCCAGGGGGCCGCCGCCGCCGCGCGGTACTCCATCACCGGACCCGGCTGCTTCGCCGTCGTCGACCGCAGGTAGAGCGTGGCGATGGCGGCCTGGTCGGTCAGGGTCACGGGGCCGCCGCTCGAGGAGACGACCGAGATGGCGTACACGTTGCCGTCGATCACAGCGCCAGCAGGCTGGTCGGCAGCGGCCTTCGGGGTCGTCGTGACGGTCACGTCGCCCTTGCCGGCCGCAAGAGCTTGAGGCGGGACGAACAACGATGCCTGAGGACCCATCTCGGCCGTCTGCACCGACATGCCGTTGGTGTTCCGGCCGCCGGACAGCGGGCTCGTCGCCGTGCCTGAGGTCGCAGGGGCGGTCTTCGGCGCACCGGCGGGAGCAGCCACGTAGCGGTAGGGCTCGTCAGGCTGACCCACGCCGTCGTAGATCGGTACGGCCTGGGGGGCCAGCAGCCAGCCTGTGGTCACGAGAAGCGCGGCAGTGGCCCAACGGCGAGGAGCGGTCGTCACGCCGATCAGTCCACCACAGCGCGGCCCGAGGCCCTTCGCGCACGACAGACCGGAATGCGTCAAGATACCGACCATGACCGATCCGTTCGCCCCTCCCTCCGGAGAGCCGCAGCCCCCGACGCAGCCCCCTGTGTACGGCACGCCCTCTCCCCCGCCCCCGTACGGGGCACCGCAGGACTACGCGCCCCCTCAGTACGGCGCTCCCCAGTACGGCGGGCCGGTCAGCGGTCCGCCGCGCAACGGCTTCGGCGTCGCCGCCCTCGTCCTGGGCATCCTGGCCCTGGTCCTGTGCTTCACGATCTTCGGCGGGATCGTGCTCGGCATCCTTGCCCTCGTCTTCGGCGTGCTCGGCCGTCGACGGGCGAAGAACGGGGAGGCCACCAACGGGGGGATGGCTCTGGCTGGAGCGATCTGCGGCGGCCTCGGCATGCTCGCCTCGATCGGCATCCTGGTCTTCGCCCTGACCAACGACAGCACCCGCAACTACCTGGACTGCCTCAGCGCGGCGGGCCAGGACAAGGCTGCCCAGACAGCGTGCCAAGTGGAGTACCAGCAGCAGCTCACGAACTGACCGCTGAGTCGTCGTCTCAGCGGTTCTTGCGCCTCCTGCGACGCAGCAGCAGGAGGGCCAGGAAGCCGAGGACGCCGAAGACGTGCGCCTTGGTGATGGGCACGCCCGGTACCGGCTCGGGGAGGTCGGCCAACGGTGAGCGGGGCGGCGGCACCGGCGTCGACCACGACTTCTCGACGGGCTTGGGGGTCGCGCTGGCGGACGTCGGCTCCTCGACGGGCTTGGGGGTCGCGCTGGCGGACCCCGGCTTCTCGACGGGCGCCGGGGGCTTGGGCCTCACGACCTTGGGCGCCGCCTTCTTGGCGGGGGCCTGTG
>JAODNB010000264.1 GCA_025464795.1 Frankiales bacterium | reverse complement strand
GCTGGGCAGCCTCGTCGACCGGCAGAACGTCCGGCTCGTCCCCGGCAACCGCACGCCGGTGCTCGGAGCCCTCAACGGGCAGTCGTTGCTCGGGCTCGACGTGAAGCGCCCCAACACGGCCGGCTTCTCCGTCCAGGTCAGCTGCGTGGACGTGAAGCCCGGGACCTACGCCCAGGACGTGAACGCGGTGCTGCGCAGCACCGTGGTCGGCAAGGCCCGCATGAACGTGACGTGCGTGAAGGCAGCTGCCGTCACCCCGCCCAAGCCGGTCACGCTCACCGCTCCGCCGCCGGCGCCGGCGCAGCCCGCGCCCGGACCGGCCGTTCCTCCGGTCGCTCCCCCGGTCCCAGCCGCGCAACCGCAGGTCCAGCCCCAGGTGAACGTCCAGACGCAGATCCAGCCGATGACCTCCGGAGCCATCCAGGAGCAACAGGAGCTGCAGCTCGCCCTGGCCCTCAACGGCACCCTCAAGGACGACGACCCGGTCTTCAACCCCGGCGCCCAGCTGGCCATGGTCGACCGGCGAAAGCGCGAAGAGGTCCAGGCCCTCGGTGTGCTGGCCTTCGCGATGACGGCGTGCGCCGGCATCGGACTGGCCCGGCTGCGGGCCCGGCCGAACGCCGACGTCCAGTACGCCCGCGCTCGTGGAGTGTGATTGCTCTCGTTGGCGTGTCAGCGGGCGAACTAGGAGCCGCCGAGCCCCTAGCCTTGCCGCATGACTGAGACAGGGCGCGTCTACGGCGGCCGGTCCGAGCACGAGCGACGAGCGGACCGGCGGGCCCGCCTGATCACCGCAGGCCTTGAGTTGTTCGGCACCGAAGGTTGGGCCGGCGCCACCATCGAGCGGCTCTGCGCCCTGGCGGGAGTGGCGACGCGCTCGTTCTACGAGGAGTTCTCCAGCCGCGAGGCACTGCTGCGTGCGGTGTACGAGGACGTGATGAGCGGTGTCGTCGCCGTCGTCGTCCCGCGCGTGGCCGAGTCAACGGGCACCCCGGAGGAGCGGATCCGCGTCGGCCTGGCCGGCTACGTCGGCTACCTGACCGAGGACCCCCGGCGGGCTCGCGTGGCCCATCGGGAGGTCCGTGCCGCCGGCGTCCTCGAGCAGGACCGGCACGCGATGATCCTGCGGTTCGCCGACATCATCGCGACGCAGACGCACCTCGCCGACGGTGCCCAGGGCCGGGTCCTCGGTCTCGCTCTCGCGGGCGCCGTCACCGAGGTCCTGGTCGACTGGGTGGCTCAGCCGGAGCCGCGGCCGGCGACGGGACCTATCATCGAGACCCTCGTGCAGCTCTACGTGGCTGCCATCACCTCGATCAGTCCCGGCGCCCAGGCTTAGGTGGCCCGCAGCCCGGGGTAGGACCGAGGCACCACTCTGACGTGTCTGGAGCTCCCGCGTGACTGACCTTCGCCCCTGGCCAGGTGCGCCCTACCCCCTCGGTGCGACCTACGACGGCAGTGGCACCAACTTCGCGATCTTCAGCGAGGTCGCCACCGGCGTCGAGCTCTGCCTGTTCGACCACGACGGCACCGAGACGCGCGTCCCCCTGAAGGAACGGGACGCCTTCGTCTGGCACGGCTACCTGCCCTCGGTGGGCCCGGGCCAGCGGTACGGGTACCGCGTGCACGGCCCGTACGACCCCGCCCAGGGGCACCGGTGCAACCCCTCCAAGCTGCTGCTCGACCCCTACGCCAAGTCCGTCGAGGGCGATGTGGACTGGGCTCAGGCCTGCTTCTCCTACAGCTGGGACGACAACGAGGCGTTCAACGACGAGGACTCCGCCCCGCACATGTCGAAGTCCGTGGTCATCAGCCCGTTCTTCGACTGGGACAACGACCGGCACCCCCGGACGCCCTACAACGAGACCGTCATCTACGAGGCCCACGTCAAGGGCCTGACGCAGACCCACCCGGACATCCCCGAGGACATCCGCGGCACCTACGCCGCCGTGGCGCACCCCGTGATGATCGAGCACTACAAGCGCATCGGCGTCACGGCGATCGAGCTCATGCCGGTCCACCAGTTCATCCACGACAGCCACCTCGCCGAGCAGGGCAAGCGCAACTACTGGGGCTACAACACGATCGGCTTCCTGGCCCCGCACAACGGCTACGCAGCCGGTGAGCAGCCCGTCCAGGAGTTCAAGGCCATGGTGAAGGCCCTGCACGCCGCGGGCCTCGAGGTCATCCTCGACGTCGTCTACAACCACACCGCCGAGGGCAACCACATGGGCCCGACGCTGAGCTTCCGGGGCATCGACAACGCGGCCTACTACCGGCTGGTCGACGAGGACCGTGCCCACTACTACGACACGACGGGGACCGGCAACACCCTGCTCATGAAGAGCCCGCAGGTGCTGCAGCTCATCATGGACTCCTTGCGCTACTGGGTCACGGAGATGCACGTCGACGGGTTCCGCTTCGACCTCGCGTCCTCCCTCGCCCGTCAGTTCCACGAGGTCGACCGCCTCTCAGCGTTCTTCGACCTCGTGCACCAGGACCCGGTGGTCAGCCAGGTCAAGCTCATCGCCGAGCCGTGGGACATCGGTGAGAACGGCTACAACGTCGGCGGCTTCCCGCCCCTGTGGACCGAGTGGAACGGCAAGTACCGCGACACCGTCCGCGACCACTGGCGCGGCGACGAGGCGACGCTGTCCGAGCTCGCGTCGCGGCTCACCGGCTCTGCAGACCTGTACGAGGAGGACGGTCGCCGCCCCTTCGCGTCCATCAACTTCGTCACCGCGCATGACGGCTTCACCCTGCACGACCTGGTGTCGTACAACGACAAGCACAACGAGGCCAACGGGGAGGGCTCACAGGACGGGGAGAGCCACAACCGCTCGTGGAACTGCGGCGTCGAGGGCGAGACCGACGACCTCGACGTGATCGCCCTGCGTGAGCAGCAGAAGCGCAACTTCCTCACCACGCTGCTGCTCAGCCAGGGCGTGCCGATGATCCTGCACGGCGACGAGCTCGGCCGCACCCAGCACGGCAACAACAACGTGTACGCGCAGGACTCCGAGATCGCGTGGATCGACTGGGACCGCGCCCGTGAGTTCGACGTCCTGACGACCTTCGTCGCCCAGCTCACGAAGCTCCGCCGGGACCACCCCGTCTTCCGCCGGCGGCGCTTCTTCAACGGCCGCAGCGACATCGGCTGGTACACCCCCGCGGGTGAGCCGATGTCTGAGGAGGACTGGGACGCCGGCTACGCGCGGTCTCTCGCGGTCTTCTTGAACGGCGAGGCGATCCGGGAGCCGGACTCTCGCGGCGAGCCGGTGACTGACGAGCAGTTCTGGATGCTGCTCAACGGCCATCACGAGCCCTTGGACTTCGTCCTCCCCGATGTCGGCGGCGGCGAGCGCTGGGAGATCGTCATCGACACCCACGCGCCGATGCTCGACTCCGCCGAAGATCGTGCGGTGAAGACCGCGGAGTCGTTCACCGTCCCGGGCCGTTCGGTGCTCGTCCTCCGCCGGGTCTTCTGATGCAGCCGGTCTCGACGTACCGGGTCCAGCTCACCCCTGAGTTCACCTTCCACGACTGCGCCGCGATCGTCCCTTACCTCGCGCGACTCGGTGTCTCCCACGTCTACTGCTCGCCGTGGCTCGAGTCCGCTCCGGACTCACAACACGGCTACGACGTCGTGGACCACGGCCGGGTGGACTCCCAGCTCGGCGGCCAGCAGGGCCTCGACGGCCTCGTCGCCGCCTGCCGGTCGGCAGGGCTCGGGATCGTGCTCGACATCGTCCCGAACCACATGTCTGTTGCCCAGGAGCAGCTCAACACCGCCTGGACGTCCTTGCTCCGCGACGGGCAGGGCTCGCCGTACGCCTCCTGGTTCGACGTCGACTGGTCGGGCGGCAAGATCGTCATCCCCGTGCTCGGCGACGACCCCGAGCTCGTGCTGCACGACGACCACATCAGCTACCACGAGCACCAGTTCCCCTTGGCCGCAGGCACTCTCGTCCCTGGGGACCTCGCTGCGACCCTCGAGCAGCAGCACTACCAGCTGCTCGACTGGCGTGAGGGCAGCAGGCTGAACTACCGCCGCTTCTTCGACGTCACGACCCTCGCCGCCGTCCGCGTCGAGGTGCCCGAGGTCTTCGACCAGACGCACGCGCTGGTGCTGCAGCAGGTCCGCGAGGGCATCGTGGACGGACTGCGCGTCGACCACCCTGACGGACTTGCCGACCCGGAGGGGTACTTGACCAAGCTGTCCGCTTCCGCGCCCGGCACCTGGATCATCGCCGAGAAGATCCTCGAACCGGGCGAGGCGCTGCCGACCTGGAGCGGACACGGGACCACGGGGTACGACGCCCTGCAGAAGGTGATGGGCCTGTTCGTGGACCCTAGCGGCGACAGCGCGCTGACTGCGCTCTGGGACGGGCCCTCCTACGGCGAGGTCGTCGACGCCTCGAAGCGGGTCATCCTGCAGGACGTGCTCGTCGCCGAGGTGGAGCGACTGCTCGACGTCGCGATGCCGGTGCTGCCGGACGTCACCCGCGACGCGATGCGTGCGGCCCTCGTCGAGGTGCTGGTGGCCTTCGAGGTCTACCGCGCCTACCTCCCGCCGACAGGTCCGGCCGATGAGGTCGCGCGGACCCACGTCGAAGCTGCTGTCGCGGCCGCGCGGGCCAAGGCGCCCTCGGTGGCGCGAGAGGCCGAGCTGGTCGGGCGCCTGGCTCTCGCCGAGCTCGACTGCCCGGAGTTCGTCACGCGCTTCCAGCAGACCTGCGGCCCTGTCATGGCCAAGG
>JAODNB010000263.1 GCA_025464795.1 Frankiales bacterium | reverse complement strand
CCCGCAAGGGGGCCGAACCCGTGGAACCCGATGATGCGGGCGTCACCGAGGTAGACCGGGTAGGGGTAGCCGGCGATGTTGCTGATCTGGCAGTCGGTCGTCGCGAGGTTGCCCGCAAGGGCAACGGTCAGCCAGAGCGGGAGGCGGCTCATGACGGGCGCGATGGTGGTCATGGCTTCCAGGGCCGGCTCGTCCCGGGCACTGCGGACCCGCTCGTTGATGGTCTTCGCGCGCTCCTGGGGGCTGGCTCCGCTGGACGGCGCCGCGATCCGCGCGGCCACGAAGCGGTTCTCCTCGGCCTTGTCCCCAGGCCGCCGGATGCTCACCGGCATCGCCACGGCCAGCTCGGCGACAGCTGCCGCGTTGGCCTCGTGGTAGCGGGTGACACCGCCGACCACGCCGGCGACGTAGGCGCTGTTGAGCGACACGTGCAGAGCGCGGGCAGCGCGGTGCAGGTCCGCCAGCGGGACCTTGAGGGTGATGAAGCGGCGACGGATCCCTCGGCGCTGCAGCAGCTGTGAGCTGTCTGCGGTCGGGGCCATCGTGCGCTTGAGCGACTGCACGTAGCCCACCGTGGCCTCTGCCGCCGCGCGAGGGTGGCGCAGGACGCCGGCTCCGCGCGAGAGCAGGCCGCGGGCACCTGCGACACCGGCGTAGGCCGCTTCCAGCGGGAGCTGGTTGATCCGCTGGCGGGTCACGTCCATCCGCGTGAGGTCTTCCGCCGCCGGGATAGGAGGCAGCTCCTCGGACGGCTCCCTCGGCTCGAGCTGGAACAGCGAGCTGAAGATCTCCTTCGCGCCCTGACCGTCGCTGATCGCGTGGTGGAACTTGTAGACCAGCGCCCCGGTGCCGTCGGCCAGTCCCTCGATGGAGGTGACGTCCCACAGCGGTCGGGCGACGTCGACGGGTGCAGCGCCGAGCGCCTCGACCAGTGCCATCAGGTCCTGCTCGTTGCCCTCGCCCGGCACCCGCACCCGGCGGACGTGGTAGCTGAGGTCGAAGTCGGGGTCGACAGCCCAGTACGGGCGGCTGATCGGCAGCACGGGGGCGATCACCCGACGCCGGAGGTGGGGCACGAGCCGCGAGGCCCGTTCGTGCGCCCGAACGACGACGTCGAACGGGATCGCGTGGTCGAGCCGGGCGAGCATCACGATCGTCGAGCGGGTGTGCACCTCGGAGTCGCCCATGACGAACAGGGCTTCCATGGCACCGAGCTCTCGCTCGGCCAAGCGGTCCAGTGCGGCCATGGGCCCTCCGGCGTAGGGGAGTGTCAGAACGTTAAACGATTTAACTGTCTACCGCTATCCTAGGCCGTGCGGTATGACGTGGGTCACCGCCCGAAGGAGAAGTGCTCGTGTACCCAGGAACCTTCGCAACGTCCACTCCGGACCACCCTGCGGTGATCATGGGCGCCAGTGGCGAGGTCGTCACCTACCGGCAGCTCGACGAGCGAAGCAACCGCCTCGCGCACTACCTGCGCGACGCCGGCCTGCAGCCGGGCGACGTGGTCGCGGTGCTCATGGACAACAACGCCCGCTACCACGAGGTGTGCTGGGGCATCCGGCGCATCGGGCTCTACTGGACGCCGATCAACTCACACCTCACGGCGGAGGAGGTGTCCTACATCCTCAAGGACTGCGGCGCGAAGGTCGTGGTCGCGAGCACCGGCATCAGCGCGGATCTCGCCGCGGTCGACGCGCCGGCGCTCGAGCGCCGCCTGTTCGTCGGAGGGAACCCGCCGGAGGACTGGCTCGCGTACGACGAGGTGCTCGCCGACCTGCCCACCACTGCCGTCGAGAACGAGCTCGAGGGCGACATGCTCCAGTACTCCTCAGGCACCACCGGGGTGCCCAAGGGGATCAAGCGCCCGCAGCGGCTGCTGCCGATCTCCTTGGAGAGCGACCTCACGGTCCCGTTCATCCGCTCGATCGCGTTCCCGGAGGACGGCAGCGGCGTCTACCTCTCGCCCGCGCCGCTCTACCACACGGCTCCGAACATGTGGTCGATGGCCGTGCACCGGCTGGGCGGCACCGCCGTCGTGATGGAGAAGTTCGACCCCGCTCTGGCGCTCGAGCTCATCGCAAAGCACAGCGTCACCCACTCGTTGTTCGTACCGACCATGTTCGTCCGGATGCTCAAGCTCCCCGAGGACCAGCGGCTGTCCTACGACGTCTCGAGCCTGCGACAGGTGATCCATGCCGCGGCGCCCTGCCCGGTCGACATCAAGCGCCGCATGATCGAGTGGTGGGGGCCGATCGTCTCTGAGTTCTACTCCTCGTCCGAGGCGGCAGGCGCGACCTTCATCAGCGCTCCCGACTGGCTCGAGCACCCGGGCTCGGTCGGTCGCCCCATGCTGGGCACCCCCTTCGTCCTGGACGAGCTCGGCAACGAGCTCCCCGCGGGGGAGATCGGGCAGATCTGGTTCGAGAGCCCGATCCCGCTCAGCTACCACAACGACCCCGAGAAGACGGCCCAGGCGCAGGACGCCCAGGGACGCAAGACCGTCGGCGACATCGGGTACGTCGACGCCGACGGGTTCATGTACCTCACCGACCGCAAGAGCTTCATGATCATCAGCGGCGGGGTGAACATCTACCCGCAGGAGGCCGAGAACCTGCTCGTCGAGCACCCGAAGGTCATGGACGCGGCCGTCTTCGGCATCCCCAACGCAGAGTTCGGTGAAGAGGTGAAGGCCGTCGTGCAGCCGCTCGACTGGGCCGACGCGGGACCCGAGCTGGAGGCGGAGCTGATGACCTACCTCCGCGCGGGGCTGGCGAGCTACAAGTGCCCGCGCTCCATCTCGTTCGAGCAGGAGCTGCCCCGCAGCGACACGGGGAAGCTGTTCAAGAAGCCCCTCCAGCAGAAGTACTCGCAGGCTGTGGGATGAGCCCCGACTGGCCGAGCCCTGCCGGCCGCTCCGTCCTGCTCCTCACGGAGCGGATGAGCGCGGTGGAGCTGCGGGCCTTCGACGAGTGGCTCGAGACGACGCGGCCACCCGGCACGCCGGTGGCGGTCGTGCACATCCCCCCGGCCGGCCGCTTGGACGAGGCGGCCACGGCGGCCCTCGAACGCCAGCTCGCCCGCGACGAAGACATCCTGGTCATCCCCGTCGGCGCGGTGTGGACGCCGCCCAAGACGCTGGTCCCGGGGCGGTTGTCCCCGATCAGCACGCTGCTCGCCGGCGACTGGCGACGGCCGCGGCCGTTGGCCCAGAAGTGGCTCAGCCATCGGGACCCCGGGCTGTGCGAGCTGGTTCTCGGGCAGTCGGCCACTCTCACCGAGATCCGCAAGCGCTTCGCCGACCGGGTCGGTGGACCGGAGGACGGAAAGCTCGCGCCCTACGTGTCCCGCCACGCCACGCTGACCCTCGAGCGGGTCGTCAGCAAGAAGCTCGGCCCGCAGTACAAGATCCCCCGTCTGGTCAAGGAGGAGGTCGCGGTCTCAGCCCGCTTCCAGGCTGCGGTCGAACGCGTTGCCGCTGAGGTCGGTCAGCCGGTCTCGAAGGTCCGCGAGGAGGCCGTGGGGGTCCTCGACGAGCTGGTCACCGGCTGGGGGCGGGTGCTGGTGGACATGCAGGCGCAGCTCGGTCGCTGGGTCTACCCGCTCGGCTACGACGAGCAGATCGAGTACGACGCGTCGCAGGTCGACAAGGTGCGCGAGGCGCTCGCGGTCAACCCCGGCGTCATCCTCATGTCGCACCGCTCTCACCTCGACGGCACGGTCCTGCCCGTCGCGCTCGCGGAGAACGGCCTGCCGCGCGCACACCTGCTGGGCGGCATCAACATGTCCTTCTGGCCGCTCGGTCCGCTCATGCGGCGAGCCGGGGTGATCTTCATCCGTCGCGAGTTCCGCGACGACCAGGTCTACAAGATGGTGCTGCGCGAGTACGTCGCCTACCTGGTCGAGAAGCGCTTCCACCTCCAGTGGGCCATCGAGGGAACGCGTTCGCGCACCGGGAAGATGGAACCGCCGAAGCTCGGCCTGCTCGCCTACGTCGTCGACGCCCTCCGGCAGGGCCGCGCGCAGGACGTCGTGCTGGTGCCCGTGTCCATCGCCTACGACCAGATCCACGAGGTCAGCGAGTTCGCCACCATCGCGACCGGCGGCAAGAAGCAGAAGGAGGGGCTCAGCTGGATGGTCGGCTGGCTCCAGGCCCAGAAGCGCGGGTACGGCAAGATCTACATCAGCTTCGCCGACCCGATCTCGGTCAAGGCGCAGCTCGGGGACCTCTCGGGGCCACGCGACCCGAACGAGCTGCACAAGCTCGCCTTCGAGGTCGCGTGGCGGATGAACCGCGCCACCCCCATCACCGGCTCCGCGCTGCTGACCACCGTGCTCCTCGGAGTCCGGGGCAAGGCGCTCACGCTCGCGCAGGTGCGTGCGTCCATCTCCATCCCGATGGAGTACGCCCAGCGAAGGAAGCTGCCGCTGGCCGCATCGGCGAAGAGCCTGGCGACCGATGAGGGGATCATCGCGACCCTCGACGCCCTGAGCAAGCACAACGTCGTGACGTGCTACCCCAGCGGCGTGGAGCCCGTCTGGATGATCGACCGCGACCACTACCACGCGGCCTCGTTCTACCGGAACTCCCTCATCCACTTCTTCCTCGACGCCGCCATCAGCGAGCTCGCCCTGCTGAAGGTGGCGGATGCCCCCGCCGACGAGGCGCTGGACCAGTTCTGGGCCGAGGCCTACCTGCTCCGCGACCTTCTCAAGTTCGACTTCTTCTTCCCGGATCGCGACGAGTTCCGGGCGCAGATCAGCCAGGAGCTGGACCTCCAGTGCCCCGGGTGGGAGCAGGACGTCAAGGAGGGGCGCGCGATGGCGGTGCTGGAAGGCCAGCGGATGCTCGTCACCAGCGTCATGCTGGCCTCCTTCCTGGAGGGGTACGGCATCGTCGCCGACGTGCTGCGTGACCAGCCCGCTGTCGTGATCGACGCGAAGGAGCTGGGGAAGCGCTGCCTCGACGTGGGTCGCCAGTACCTGTACCAGGAGCGGGTCCACAGCTCGGAGTCCGTGTCGTCGCTGCTGTTCCGCACCGGTGTCCAGCTGGCCTCCAGCCGCAACCTGCTGCGCGGGGGGCAGCAGGTCGCAGCGGAGCGCGAGGGGTTCTCCCGGGAGCTCAGGGAGCTGCTCGAGCGGACCCACCGCCTCGACGAGATCAACGACGCGCGGTTGAGAGCACTGCTCCTCGACGGGACGGTGCCCCCGGCATCGCCTCGTGCTGCGGCACCCGAACAGCCTTCGTAAGCGCTACGGACACGGAAGAGGGGCGCCGGCCATGGGCCGGCGCCCCTCTTCCGTGCGCTTGCGGTACTAGCTCGTACGCGGGAAGTTCAGCATCGTTCGGGCGTTCGTCTCGACGATCTTCTGGACCTCGTCGTCCGGTACGTCCTGCAGCTGCGCCGCGGCGATCTTGCGGCTGTTCGGCCACACCGAGTCGGAGTGCGGGTAGTCGATCTCCATGCAGATCCGGTCGACGCCGATCGCGTGCCGGTTCGCGACACCGAAGGAGTCCTCGATGAAGCAGCCCCAGAAGTGCTTGCGGAACAGGTCAGACGGACGCGTGTCGAAGTCGATGTCGATGTACCACTTGTGCTTCTCCCACGTCTGGTCGGCGCGCTCCAGGATGTAGGGGATCCACCCGATTCCGCCTTCGGCCAAGGAGAACTGGATCTTCGGGTTCTTCTGGCAGGTGCGGCTGTAGAGCAGGTCCAGCGTGGTCCACATCAGGTTCGTCGCGAACGAGGCGATCGCGACCGTGAACGGCGCATCCGGCATGACCATCTCGCCGGGCACGGCCTTCATGCCGGAGAACGAGAAGCCCGGCACGTAGGAGCTGGAGCCGAAGTGCAGCGAGATCGGCATTCCGGCCTCACCGCAGACGTCCCAGAGCGGGTACCAGTAGTCGTTGTGGAACGACGGCAGGCCCAGCGGGACCGGGGAGTCCGGGAAGGTGACCGACTTGGCGCCCTTTGCGGCGACGCGCTCGGCCTCCTTGACGCACAGGTCGATGTCCCAGGTGGGCAGCAGCGCCAGCGGGATCAGGCGGTCGGGAGCGGAGCCGCACCACTCGTCGATGCTGTAGTCGTTCCAGGCCTTCACACATGCCAGGGCCAGCTCCTTGTCCTGGGCGCGCTGGAAGATGCCGCCGGCGAACCCGGGGAAGGACGGGAAGCACAGGGCTGCCTGCACGCCGTCGACGTCCATGTCCTTGACGCGCTCGACGGGGTCGTAGCAGCCCGGGATCATGTCCTCGTAGCGGACCGGGTCCATGCCGAAGTCCTTCGGCTCCTTGCCCGCCACCGCGTTGAGCCCGATGGTCGGGTAGATCTGCCCGGCATACGACCAGACGTGCTTGCCGTCCTGCTCGAGGATCTTGGGGCCGGCTTCCTTGAGCTTCTCGGGGAGCCGGTCCTGGAACACCCGCGGGTGCTCGATGAGGTGATCGTCCACGGACACGATCTGGTGGTGATCCTGCAGCGGCACGAGGGCCTCCTTCTGTGACACAGGTCTCTGGGGTCGCTCTTCTCGGACTGTATACCTTGTCTAACGGATTACACAGGTCGCCGACGAAAATCCCGAGCAGCTCGTCGCCTGCCTCGCCCGTCGAGACGAGGTCGTTGCCCGCCCCGAGGGACCGATGACGTGAAAGGCTGGAGCCATGGCTGAGAAGGAACCCGAAGACATCGTGCTCGCCCGCGAGGACGAGGACGACTACGACCTCCTCACCTACGGCGAGGCCGGTGCCCGCATCACCGAGGAGGTCGCCGCCGAGAGGTCGCGCCTGGAGGAGTGGGACGCCCGGCTGGAAGCAGGGGAGGACGTCGCGCAGGACCGCGCGAAGTCGGCACACCGCCTCGAGCTGCTCCGTGACGCCGCTCGTCGCAACGCCCGTCAGCCGATCACCGACCAGAACTTCGAGAAGTTCTTCGGCTACCCCGGCAGCGCGAAGCGCAACACGTGAGCTGGCTGCTCTCGCCGACCACCGTCTGGGACCTCGTCGAGCAGCGCGCTGACGCGACACCCGACAGAGACGCGATCCTCGACGAGCACGGCGTCGTGCTGACCTTCGCCGGTCTGCGCGCCAGAGCACTCGAGACAGCCGCTGCCCTCGCCGACCTGGGGATCGGCCCCGGGTCGCGCGTCGCCTGGCAGCTCCCGACCCGGGTCAGCACGGTCGTGACGATGCTGGCCCTCGCGAGACTCGGAGCCCTGCAGGCCCCGCTGCTCACGCTCTACCGCGAGCGCGAGCTGTCTGCGCTGCTGCCGCCCGGCCGCTTCGACCTGCTGCTCGTGCCCGACGAGCTCCGCGGGTTCGACCACCTCGCTCTCGCGCAGGGCGTCGTCGCCGACCTCGGACTCGCCCTGCCGATTGTCGCGGTCGGCCACGACGGCTTCGCCCCTGGCACGTCCTCCCTGCCGTCCCCGCCCTCCGACGTCGACGAGGCCCGCTGGGCGTTCGCCACCTCCGGCTCGACCGGCAGCCCGAAGGCCGCGCTGCACTCCGATCGCGGGCTGCTGGTGGCGGCCCACGGCTTCGCTCAGCACGGCCAGCTCGGCCGGGAGGCAGGCGATCTCGGCGCGATCCCCTTCCCCGTCGCCCACATCGGCGGCATCCAGTTCCTGGCGAACGTGCTGCTGGCCGGCGTTCCGGCTGTGCTCATCGAGGTCTTCACGCCGCAGGCGGTCCTCGCCGCGTTCGAGCGGTTCCCGATCACGATGATCGGCGGCAGCCCGGTGTTCTACCAGGCGCTGTGGGACCTGCAGCGCCAGTCCGAGGTGACCCTGTTCCCGCACCTGCGGCTGCTCAAGGGTGGCGGCGCGCCGCTGCCCGAAGCGACGTACTGGGAGATCTCCAAGGGGCTCGGCGTCCAGGTCGCGCACGACTACGGCATGACCGAGGTCGCCATGGTGGCGGTCGCCAACCCCGATGACGACCCGGCTGTTCTCGCGCTCACCGACGGGACCCTGATCCCCGGCCTCGAGTGCCGGACGGTCGACGGCGAGCTGCAGCTGCGCGGCGCCCCCGTGACCCTGGGTTACACCGACCCCTCTCGTGACGCGGAAGTCTTCACCGAGGACGGCTGGTTCCGCACCGGCGACCTGGCCACCGTGTCGGCTGCCGGGCACGTCACGGTGACCGGTCGGCTCAAGGACGTCATCATCCGCAAGGGTGAGAACATCGCACCGCTGGAGATCGAGGAGCTCATGGCGGGAATGCCTGCTGTTGCTGAGGTCTCGGTCGTCGGACTGCCCGACCGTGAGCGCGGCGAGCTGGTGTGCGCGGCCGTCCGACTCGTCCCCGGCGCGTCCCTCACCCTTGCCGACGTCCGGGCGCACCTGCAGGGGGCGGGCCTCATGCTGCAGAAGGTCCCGGAGCGGCTCGAGCTGCTGGATGAGCTCCCCAAGACCGGACTCGGCAAGGTCAGCAAGCAGGCCCTCCAGAAGCAGCTCAGCTGACGATCGGCAAGGGAACCGGGGTCAGCGCTGGAGGAGCGGGCCCCAGGTGACCTCGCCACGGAGGACCGCCTTCTCGACCTTGCCCGCGGCGTTGCGGGGGAGCGGACCAGTCCGCAGCACGACGTGCTCCGGCACCTTGAACCCGGCGAGCTGCGGCGCCGCCCAGCGCACCAGCTCCAGGGGGTCGACCTCACCGACCACGACGGCGCCGACCCGCTCGCCCAGGGCCTCGTCCGGGACGGCCAGCACGGCCACTTCGAGAACCGATGGATGTGCCAGGAGCACGTTCTCGACCTCGATGCAGTAGACGTTCTCGCCGCCGCGGATGACGGTGTCCTTGATCCGGTCGACGATCCGGACGAAGCCGTCAGCTGACGCGACGGCGGCGTCGCCGGTGCGCAGCCAGCCGTCGACGAGGACCTCCTCGGTCGCTGACGGGTTGTTCCAGTAGCCCGTCATGACCTGAGGCGCACGGACGAGCAGCTCCGGTCCGTCCAGCGCCAGCTCCACCGTGGGTAGGGCGAGGCCCACGCCGTCGGAGCGCTCGACCGCGTGCTCGTGGGGCACGCCCGTGATGCCGCCGGACGTCTCCGTCATCCCGTAGCCGGAGAACAGCCGCGCCCTGGGAAACGCCTCTCGCAGGCGAAGGACCTGGGCTGGGGGCGTGGCGGCCCCTCCGTACACGGCCCAGCCGACGCCTGAGGTGTCGGTCTTCGAGAAGGCGGGCAGCTGCAGCGCTTGCCAGTAGATCGCGGGGACGGCGCTCACGACGTCGATGCGCTCGACGGCCATCGCCTCCACCCAGCGGTCCACCTCGAAGGCGGCCATGATCACGGTCGTGCCGCCTACACGGACGGTCGGCAGCAGCTGGTTGAGCGCGCCCATCACGTGAAACAGCGGAACCGGCACGAGGGTCCGCACACCGGTGTCTGGAAGGAGCATCGCGCGCTGCGCAGCTTCGAGCGCCGACAGCACGTTGCGGTGGCTCAGCGCGGCCCCCTTGGGGAAGCCGGTGGTGCCGCTGGTGTAGAACAGCGCCGCGAGGTCGTCGGGCCCCAAGCCGTCGATGACGTACGGATCGCCTTGTGGCAAGGCGATCCCGGGCTCCACGACGTACGAAGAACCGCTGTCGGTGAGCACGTGCTCGACCTCATGGGTACGGAAGCGCGTGTTGACGGGGACCGGAACACCGCCGGCGAGGAGGCTGCCGAAGAAGGCGAGGCACCAGTCGATCCCGTTGGGCAGCCTGATCGCGACTCGGTCCCCGCTGCTGACACCCAGCTCCCTCAGCCCGCCGGCGACCCGCGCTGACCGGTCCCACACCTGCTCGTAGGTGAGCCTGTCGCCTCCGAGCTCGACGAGCGCTTCGCGGTCAGGGACCCGGTCCACCGTGGAGCGCAGCATCGAGACGAGGGAGGGGGGTAGGTCCTCGAAGGCCTGGCCGTTCGCGGTCCGGAGGATCCCGCTGTCGTCCCAGGGCGTCGGAGCCACGATCTGCTGCATGGCCGGAGGCTAATCCCCAGAAAGTGCGATGAACTGACTCGATGCCTAGGATTCTCGCTGTGGACCACAAGCCCTTCGAGGCACCAGGACTGCGCTACCTCGCGCTCGAGGCCGGCTACGTGGTCGAGCGCGTGGCGCTGGCGGCTGGCCACCCGTACCTGCAGAGGGCGGCGCCGGATCCGCACCCGGTGCTCGTCCTTCCCTCGTTCTTGTCCGGCGACGGCTACACCCGACCGCTGCGCAACGTGCTGCGGCAGCAGGGCTACCGGGTCCACGGCTGGAAGCTCGGGAGGCACAAGATCTGGACGCGCGAGTTCGTCGCTGCGGTCGAGCGACGGCTCGCGGAGCTGAACGAGCAGTACGGCCAGCCGGTCAGCGTCATCGGCACCAGCTTGGGCGGCATGCTCGCCCGCGAGCTGGCCCGTGAGCACCCCGAGCAGGTGCGGCAGGTCATCTCGGTGGTCAGCCCGTTCCGGCACCGGGACGGTGACGACAACCGCATCGTGCGGATCGTGTCGCGCATCCGACCTGAGGGGAAGGACCACTACCAGTCGATGCCACGGGAGGAGGACCGCCCGGCCATCACGGTGCCGGTCACGGCGATCTACTCCCGTACGGATGCCTTCGTCGACTGGCGCAGCTGCCGTGAGGAGCCCGGGTTCGAGCGAGCCAACATCGAGATCCGGGCGAGCCACGTCGGGGCCGGAGCGAGCCTGGCGACGGCGATCGCGGTCAGCGAGCGGCTCGCGTGCCCACCCGGTGGCTGGTACCCGTTCCAGCCACCCCGGGGCACCCGCGTGCTGTTCCCGTCAGACCGCTGAGGCCTTGAGCAGGTCCTCGAACGACCGCTGCATGCACTCGGCGTAGAAGGCGGGGTCGGGCATCATCTCCCGGTCGCTGGTGAGGGAGACGCTGAACTGGCCGAGGTAGGTCCCGATCAGGTGGATCAGTCCCATGCCGTGAAGGAGCGGTCCGTTGCCGGCGGTGCGGACGAGCTTGCTGCCGGCGAAGTACAGCGGAACCCGGGAGTTCGGAACGTTCGTCACGGTGAGGTTGACGACGAGCGGCCCGGCGTGAGGGAGCAGGCTCATGGCCCGCATACCGAGCCCGAGCAGGGCGCCGGGGAGCAGCTCGGCGACCTCCAGGAGCGCGGGGGCCTTCACCCCTTCGCGACCCTCGCGGCTGATCGCCGTCGAGGCCTGGATGAGGCGCAGCCGCTCGAGCGGATCGGCCACGTCGGTCGCGAGCGCGATCCTCATGGCGGACAGCATGTTGCCCTCGGTGCCTGCCTGCTCCGCGGTGCGGATGTTGACGGGACAGGCAGCGACGAGGGAGGTCTCGGGCAGGTCGCCGTGGTGATCCAGGTAGTAGCGCACGGCGCCACCCACGTAGGCGAGGGCGACGTCGTTGACCGTGGCTCCGGGGACCATCGCCTTGATGCGGCGGATGTCCTCGAAGTCGTGGTAGCGGGCCTCGAAGACGCGGTGGGCTGTGACCTTGCCGTTGAACCGGCTGGGCGGCGCGGTGACGCCGTCGGAGCTGGCCCAGGGGAGCTTGGAGGCGAGAGCGGCACCGGCACCGAGGAGTGCGGCTGGGGCATGGGTCGCCAGGACCTTCACGGCCCGGATCGGCTGGGTGACGCCGCCCTTGGCGGCGTTGGTCAGCAGCCTCTTCGTCGTCGGCGGCGTCTCGGGCTCCCACGGCTCGATGGGGGAGGGCGCGGTCGGCTCGAGGTCGTGGATCGCGGTGATGAGCTCGACGCCCGCCACCCCGTCGATGACCGAGTGGTGCACCTTCGTCACCACGGCGAAGCAGCCGGCGGGCAGTCCCTCCACCGCGTCGAGCCCCTCGATGACCGTCATCTCCCACGGGGGCTTGCTCAGGTCGATCTGGCGGGACTGCAGGCGGGCCACCTGGATGCAGAGCTGCCGCCAGTCGCCAGGCCTGGGCAGTGCGATGTGCCGGATGTGGAACTCGAGGTCGAAGTCAGGATCATCCACCCAGAACGGCGTGGCCAGGCCCAGGGGCAGCTCGGTGAGCTTCCGGCGGAAGGCCGGCGCCCGGTGCAGACGTCCCGCGACGGTGGCCAGGACGTCCTTGAACCCGACCGCGCCACCCGGCGCGGTGGACGGGTCGTAGATGTAGAGGGAGCTGATGTGCATGGGCATCGTCGGCGACTCCATGCGGAGAAACGACGTGTCTGTCCAGTTCAGCTGCTTCATAGGGCGCAGGCTAGGGGGACGAGAGCTACGAGGTACAGTAGGCAGATGTTCTACCTGATTCCCTGAGCATCTCTTCGAGGAGCGTCCGTGCCGAAGCCCGTCATCGTCTCTGCCTACCGAACCCCGATCGGCACTGCCTACAAGGGCACGCTCGCGGGTACCTCCGGCATGGCCCTCGCCAGGACCATCATCGAGGAGACCGTTCAGCGCTCGGGGATCCCGGCTTCCGCCTTCGACGACATCGTGCTCGGCGAGTCGATGTACGGCGGAGGCGTCCTCGCCCGGCACGCGGCCGTCGAGGCCGGTCTGCTGCACATCCCCGGCGTCGCCCTCAACCGGCACTGTGCGACCAGCCTCACCGCGGTCTCCATGGCGGCCGGCTCGATCATCGCGGGCATGGACGAGGTCATCATCGCCGGCGGCGCCAACAGCACCTCGACCGCTCCGCAGTCGAAGTTCCGCGCACAGCCCGGTGGTGAGTGGACCGAGGGCTGGATGTCGCCCTCGCACCCGGACACCCCTGAGGCCCCCAACGTGGACATGTCCATCACGGTCGGCTGGAACGCCGCCAAGGCGCACGGCATCACGCGCGAGGAGATGGACGGCTGGGCCTTCCGCTCTCACCAGCGCGCCGTCGCTGCGGCCGCCGAGGGCCGCTTCGACGACGAGCTCGTCCCGGTGAAGGTGACGGCCCCGGACGGGTCGACGTTCCTGTTCGAGCGCGACGAGCACCCGCGCGCCACCATCAGCCTCGAGAAGATGGCGTCGCTCAACCCGCTGCACCCCGAGATCGAGGGCTTCAGCATCACGGCCGGCAACGCCAGCGGTCTCAACGACGGTGCGGCTGCTGTCGTCGTCGCCTCCGACGAGCGAGCCTCCGAGCTGGGACTCACGCCGTTGGCCACGGTCCGGTCCTGGGCCTCTGTGGGTGTCGACCCGCGTGAGACCGGCCTCGCGCCCATCCGCGCGATCCCGCTCGCGCTCAAGCGCGCCGGTCTGTCGGTCTCCGACGTCGACCTCTGGGAGATCAACGAGGCGTTCGCGGTCGTACCGCTCGTGACCGCTCGCGAGCTCGGCATCGACGACGCGCTCATCAACACCAGCGGCAGCGGCTGCAGCCTCGGCCACCCGATCGCCGCGACGGGCGCCCGCATGATCGTGACGCTCGTGCACGAGCTCCGTCGCAGGGGCGGCGGCATCGCCGTCGCCTCCATGTGCGCCGGCGGCGGCATGGGCAGTGCCGTGGTCCTGGACGTCGCCGCGCCTTGAGCGGTCCCCGCTCGCTGGCTCAGGTGCTCGACCTGGACGAGGTCGGTGCCGGCACCTTCCGCGCCAGCTCCGAGAGCATCTCCACCATCCGCGTGTTCGGCGGTCAGGTCGCGGCCCAGGCACTCGCTGCTGCCGGCCGGACGCTGTCCGAGCCGCGACCGGTGCACTCCCTGCACGCCTACTTCCTGCGTCCCGGGGACCCTGCGGTGCCCACGACCTACCAGGTCGAGGCCATCCGGGACGGGCGCTCCTTCAGCACCCGCACGGTCGTCGCGTCCCAGGGCGAGGAGCCGATCTTCCAGCTGTCCGCGTCCTTCCACGTCCCCGAGCAGGGGCTGTTCCACCAGGTTCCCACCACGTCTGTCCTCGCGGCGGACCTGTTGCCGACCTCGGACCAGCGGATGGCCGATGCCGACGAGCAGACGCAGGCGTGGTGGTCCCAGGTGCGGTCCCTGTTCCCGCTCGAGCTGCGCTTCGTCGACGAACCTGTCCGTGCCCAGGTGCTGCGGGGCGAGCGACCTCCGCCCAGGCAGGCGATCTGGCTGCGTTCCTCGGAGCCGCTCGGAGACGATCCCCTCCTGCACGTCTGCGCGCTGAC
>JAODNB010000252.1 GCA_025464795.1 Frankiales bacterium | reverse complement strand
GCCTTCTCGGCCTTGACGGCGGCGCTGATGATCGGCTGGGCGGCCCGCAGGATGCGGAACGGCGCCTTCAGGTGCACGCCGGTGATGGTGTCGAACTGCTCGTCGGTCATCTTCTGGATGACGTTGTCCCAGGTGAAGCCGGCGTTGTTCACCACGATGTGGAGGCCCCCGAAGGTCTCGACGGCGGTGTTGACGAAGGCGGCCGCGAAGTCGTCCTCCAGGACGGACCCGACGACTGCGACGGCCTTGCCGCCCTCGGCCGTGATCTTCTCGACCGTCTCACGGGCCGGCTCGGCGTCCAGGTCGTTCACCACGACCGAGGCGCCGGACCGCGCGAGCTTCAGGGCGATCTGCTGGCCGATGCCGCGGCCGGACCCGGTGACCAGGGCGACCTTGCCGTCAAGCTTGCTCATGATGCTGATCCGATCTGAAGGGTGGCCTTGCCGGCCAGCGTGACGGTTCCGTCCGGGAGCTCGACCCGGAGGTCGAGGGTGAGCAGGTCGCCGTCTGGGTGGTGGTCGACGGCGACGACCTCGCCGAAGCACGTCGGCTCGGCGCTGACTGGTGTGATGGCCGCGAACCGTGTCGAGAAGGAGCGGAGCGAGCTCTGGGGGAAGTGGTCGGTCAGCAGCCGCGACAGGTGGGCCATCCCGAGCATCCCCTGCGCGAAGACGTCTTCCATCCCGGCACCTCGTGCGACGTCGCTGTCGAGGTGGATCTCGTTGTGGTCACCCGAGCCGCCAGCGAACAGTGCGAGCGTCGTCCGGGTGATCCGACCGATCTTCAGGTCCGGCAGGGCGTCCCCAACCTTGAGCGTGGTGGTCATCAGGAGTTCCTCACGACGGTGGTCTGGGTGAGGGTCGCGATGGGGTCGCCGTCACGGGTGATGTGGGTGACCCGGTCGAGGAACTCCAGCGCACCGCCCTTCTTGTCGTACACGTCCGTGATGGTCGACACCGCGGTGAGCACGTCACCGGCGTAGGCCATGGTCGTGTAGTCGAAGGACTGAGACCCGTGGAGCACCGACGGCATGTCGACTCCCAGCTCCTCGATCCACGCGAAGGGGTTCGGGCGCTCGAGCTCGAGCCCGAACAGGAACGTCGGCGGCACGGGCAGGTCAGGGTGACCTGCTGCCCGCGCGGCGGCGACGTCGACGTAGAGCGGGTCGCTCTGGCCGATCGCCTTGGCGAACAGCTGCAGCCGGCCGCGCTCGACGGTCATGGTGACCGGCGGCGTGCTGGTCCCGACGATGGAGGGCGAGATCGCCACGGTGGCAGGGCCTTTCGGCTCGAAGGGATCTGGCGGGTCGGACCGGTGGAGGCGAAGCACCCAGGGCAACAGGCGAGAAACAGTCAGTGCAGACTGTAGGTTGGAACGTGGCACTGCGCAAGGGTCGTTTGTAGGATGCTGTCCTCAGCGCGGGACGGCGCAGGAAGAGGTGGAAGTGGTCTCGGCGGTCCGCAGCGCGCGCACCCAGAGCGAGCGGTCGGCGTCCATGCAGCGCCGTCTGTTGGACGCCACCGTGGCCGCGCTCTACGACAAGGGCTACGGCGCCACCACCACGCTGGAGGTCCAGCAGCGGGCGGGTGTCTCGCGGGGCGCGCTGCTGCACCACTTCGCCTCGCGCGCCGATCTCATGGTGGCGGCCGTCGAGCACCTGACTCGGGTGCGGATCGCCGAAGTGCTCGCCGTCGCACAAGCCGCTCCGCCACGGTCCAAGCGTGTGGAGTGGGCGGTGGGGGTGCTCTGGTCGACGTTCGAGGGCCCGCTGTTCACGGCTTCGCTCGAGCTGTGGCTGGCAGCCCGCAACGACGAGGAGCTGCTCGCGGTGCTTCGGCCGCAGGAGCGGATCCTCGGCCAGGCGATCCGATCTATGGCCGGCGACCTGTTCGGTCCGCAGGCACGGGAGTCAGAGGGGTTCGATGAGGCTGTCGCCCTCCTCATCGACGCCATGCGCGGAGCTGCTGCGCGCCGGGTCCTGCGCACGGAGAGCAGCGACGCACGCCTGTTGGCGCTCTGGGCCTCGTTCATGAAGGAACGCCTCGACTAGCGACCCGGGCCACCACGCGTGGAGCGCCTCGATGATCGGGGCCAGGCTCGACGGACCTGTGGTGTTCCGCTCTTCGGTCGAGCTGCCTGATCGCATCCTGAGCGCGACGTTGAGGGCCACTGCCCACGGCATCTACCGGGCCTGCCTCAACGGTGCGCGGGTGGGGGATGAGCTGCTCTCGCCGGGATGGACGGCCTACCAGCACCGGCTGCGCTTCCAGGTGTTTGACGTGACAGCGCTCGTGACGCAGGGAGTCAATGCGCTCGACCTCACCGTTGCCGACGGCTGGTGGCGCGGGTTCCTGGGGTGGGAGGGGAAGCGGGCTTGCTACGGCACGGAGCTGGCGGTGCTGGGTGAGCTCGAGGTGGTGCACGCAGGCGGCACCCTTCGATGGGGGACCGACCTGACGTGGCGGGCCTTCCTAGGTCCGGTGGTCTCAGCCGACCTGTACCAGGGTGAGCACCACGATGCACGCCGGCAGGTTCGCGGGGAGGGCCACCCGGTGCACTCGGTCGCCTGCGGACACCTCGAGCAGCAGCTCAGCCCACCCGTGCGGGTCACCCAGGTCCTCGAGCCCGTCAGCCTGGACCACCAGAAGGACCGGGTGATCATCGACTTCGGTCAGAACCTGGTCGGCAGGCTTCGGCTGTCGGGCCTCGACCTCCCGGTCGGAACGCAGGTCAGGCTCCGGCACTCCGAGGTCCTGGTCGACGGGCAGCTGTGCGTGGGACCGCTGCGGACCGCGGCGCAGACGGATGTCTTCGTCGCAGCGGGGACGGGGGAAGAGAGCTGGGAGCCTGAGTTCACCTTCCACGGCTTCCGCTTCGCGGAGGTCACGGGCTGGCCCGGGGTGCGCGCGGAGAACCTCCAGGCCCGGGTCCTGCACACCGACCTGCGCCGGACCGGCGAGTTCCGGTGCTCGGACCCGCTGCTGAACCAGCTGCACGCCAACGTGGTGTGGGGGATGCGCGGCAACGTCGTCGACGTCCCGACGGACTGCCCGCAGCGCGACGAGCGACTGGGCTGGACCGGAGACCTGCAGGTCTTCGCGCCGACGGCTGCCTTCCTCTACGACTGCCGCGAGCTGCTGGACTCCTGGCTCGTCGACCTCGCGCTCGAGCAGCGGCCGGATGGCGGCGTCCCTGAGATCGTGCCGAGCCCACCGGGAGCGGTGACGCTTTCGGGGAACGGGTTCGCGGCGGCCTGGAGCGACGCGGCCGTGATCGTGCCCTGGGTCCTGTACGAGAGGTACGGCGACCTCGATCGGCTCAGGAGGCACCTGCCTTCGATGCAGCGGTACGTCCAGGGGCTGCTCGCTGCGCACGGACCAGATCTCGACCCGGGCATGTGGCAGTACGGGGACTGGCTCGACCCCGACGCCGCCCCCGACGACTCCCGCGGCACCAAGACCTCGCCGTTCCTGATCGCTGGCGCCTATGTCGTCCGGGACCTCGACGTGCTTGGGGCGGCGTGCGAGGCCCTGGGTGAAGCCGACCAGGCGCAGCACTGGCTGGCGCTTGCCGGGCACTACCGAGCGGTGTGGCACCGGCATTTCGTCCTGGGACCCGGAAGCCTGGCGAGTGACTCAGCGGCCGCGTACTCTCTCGCGATCTGCTTCCGGCTGGTGGACGATGCGGGCTGGATCAGCGCGGCGGGCGACCGGCTGCGGTCGCTCTCCATCGCAGCCGGCTCTCGCATCACCACGGGTTTCGTGGGGACACCGCTGCTCCTCGACGCCCTCACGCTCACAGGACATCTCGACGAGGCCTACCGGGTGCTGCTCCAGACCGAGTGCCCATCCTTCCTCTACCCGGTCACGATGGGGGCGACGACGGTGTGGGAGCGGTGGGACAGCCTGCTGCCTGACGGGACCGTGAACTCGTCCGGGATGACCTCGTTCAACCACTACGCCCTGGGCGCCATCGCGGACTGGTTGCATCGTCGGGTCGCTGGCCTGGCGCCGCTGCTCCCGGGCTACGCCGAGCTGCTTGTGTGCCCTCTCCCAGGGGGCGGACTGAGCTCGGCGGAGGCTTCGCTGGACACCGTGCACGGGACGGCCCGGGTTCGCTGGCAGCTGTCGAGTGGGCTGATGACCTGTGAGGTGGAGTCACCCGTGCCGGTGCTGGTGCGGCTGCCCACCGAGGGGTGGCAGGACCTCAGGCTGCCGGCAGGAACCCACGTCGTGCGGGGCCTTGTAGCCCTCGAACCCACCTGCTAGGCTACAGTCACTACTGACTGCAAAGGGAGAGCGCCTCGTGAGCCAGGACGTGCGTGTTGCCGGTGTGGGCATGGTTCCGTTCTCCAAGCCGAGTGCCGGTGAGCGCTACGAGGACATGGCAGCCGGCGCGGTGCGCGCGGCACTGACCGACAGCGGCGTCGCGTTCGAGGACGTGCAGCTCGCCTTCGGGTCCTACGTCTACGGCGACTCCACCTGCGGCCAGGCCGCCCTGTACGGCGTGGGCATGACGGGTCTGCCGGTCATCAACGTCAACAACAACTGCTCCAGCGGCTCCAGCGGCCTCTACCTCGCGAAGCAGGCTGTCGCGAGCGGGCAGGTGGACGTGGCGCTGGCGTTCGGCTTCGAGCAGATGCAGCGCGGTGCGCTCGTCGAGCACTGGCAGGACCGGCT
>JAODNB010000211.1 GCA_025464795.1 Frankiales bacterium | reverse complement strand
ATGGCCTCCCGTACGGCGTTGTTGCCTCGGAAGGAGAAGGACACGTTGGAGACGCCGCCGGAGACCAGAGCGCCCGGCAGGTTCTGCTTGATCCAGCGCGTTGCCTCGATGAAGTCGACGCCGTAGTTGGCGTGCTCCTCGATGCCGGTCGCAACGGCGAAGACGTTCGGGTCGAAGATGATGTCCTCAGCCGGGAAGCCGACCTCGTCCACGAGGATGTCGTAAGCCCGCTTGCAGATCGTCTTGCGACGCTCGAGGTTGTCGGCCTGGCCGTCCTCGTCGAAGGCCATGACCACGACCGCGGCCCCGTACTTGCGGCAGATCGTCGCCTCGCGACGGAACTTCTCCTCGCCCTCCTTCATGGAGATCGAGTTGACGATCGGCTTGCCCTGCACGCACTTCAGGCCGGCCTCGATCACCTCGAACTTCGACGAGTCGATCATCAGCGGCACGCGGCTGATGTCGGGCTCGGACGCGATCAGCTTGACGAAGCGGTCCATGGCCGCGACGCCGTCGATCATCCCCTCGTCCATGTTGATGTCGAGGACCTGCGCGCCGCTCTCGACCTGCTGGCGTGCGACGGACAGCGCCGTCGTGTAGTCGCCGTCGCGGATGAGGTTGCGGAACTTTGCCGAGCCGGTGATGTTGGTCCGCTCGCCGACGTTGACGAACAGCGAGTCAGGCACGACGGTCAGCGGCTCGAGCCCCGACAGCCGCAACGCGGGCGTGCTCTCAGCGGGGGTGCGCGGGGTCTTTCCCTCGACGGCCCTGGCGATCTCGGCGATGTGCGCGGGTGTGGTTCCGCAGCAGCCCCCGACGAGGTTGACGAAGCCGCTGGCCGCGAACTCCTCCACGATCGACGCCGTCTCGTGCGGGGCCTCGTCGTACTCGCCGAACGCGTTGGGCAGGCCGGCGTTCGGGTAGCAGGACACGAACGTGTCCGCGATCCGCGACATCTCTGCGATGTAGGGCCGCATCTCCTTCGCGCCCAGGGCGCAGTTGAGCCCGACGAGCAGCGGGTTGATGTGCCGCACCGAGTCCCAGAACGCCTCCGTGACCTGCCCCGACAGGGTGCGCCCGGAGGCATCGGTGATCGTGCCCGAGATGATGACCGGCCACCGCCGACCGTTCTCCTCGAAGAGGGTCTCGACGGCGAAGATGGCCGCCTTGGCGTTGAGGGTGTCGAAGATCGTCTCGATGAACAGCACGTCTGAGCCGCCGTCGAGCAGACCGCGAGCGGCTTCCTTGTACGCCTCGACGAGCTGCTCGTAGGTGACGTTGCGGGCGCCCGGGTCGTTGACGTCCGGCGAGATGGACGCGGTACGGGTCGTCGGGCCCAGGGCGCCTGCGACGTACCGCGGCTTGTCCTGAGTCGCCAGTGCATCGCACTCGCGGCGGGCGAGCCGGGCGGCCTCGTAGTTGAGCTCGTACGCGAGCTCCTCCATGCCGTAGTCGGCCAGGCTCACAGCGTTGGCGTTGAAGGTGTTCGTCTCGATGATGTCCGCGCCGGCCTCGAGGTACTCCCGGTGGATCCCCGCGATGATCTCTGGCTGGGTGAGAGTGAGCAGGTCGTTGTTGCCCTGCACGTCTGAGGGGTGGTCCTTGAAGCGCTCGCCGCGGTAACCGGCCTCGTCCGGGCGGTCGCGCTGGATCGCCGTGCCCATGGCACCGTCCAGCACCATCACGCGTGACGTCAGCGCCGCGGTGAGCTCGTCCGTGACATCGGGACGATGGTGCTGTTCTGCCATGGTGGGCCTCCGGGAGTCGGAGGCGCCCTTGGTCGTGCTCCGGGCCGAGCGTGGCGGGCTGTGCCTGATTGGGTGCAGCCCGTCGCAGCGCCTCTCGACCTGGCAACACTTTACCCTGGCTCGGTGTCCAAGCCCTCCCAGCCTGACGTCGTGGTGATGCTGTGCCGCGACTGCTGCTGCGGCACCACCAAGAAGCACCCTCGCACCGACCACGAGGAGCAGCAGCTCGCGCTGGAGGCCGCTGCCGCGGACAACCCCGCGGTCGAGCTCCGGATCGTCGACTGCCTCGACGAGTGCGACCGCAGCAACGTCGCCGTGATCCGGCGCCCGTCCGCCGCTCGCAAGGACCGGGACACCTGGCTGGGCGGACTGCTCATCCCGTCGGCCACCGAGGCCCTCGCGGACTGGGTCCGCGACGGCGCTCAGGGGCTGCCGCCTCGGATCGAGGCGCACGTGTTCCGGCACCTACCGCCGCGCAAGAAGCGCTGAGGTGTCCCGCGTGCAGCGCGTGGGAGCCGGCCTGATCGCTCTCCGCACAGCCCGCACCCACCCTCAAGCCCCCGTGCGGGTCACCGTCTCGGCCGTTGTTGACCTGACACCGTCCATGCGCCGGATCACCTTCACCGGCTGTGACTTCCCCGCACGAGGTCGAGATCAGTACGCCCGGCTGCTCCTGCCTCGGTCCGGTCAGCTGGTGCTGCCTTCGACAGCGCGCTGGTACCCGGAGCTGCTCGCGATGGACGTCGCCGTACGTCCGTGGCTGCGCAACTACACGCTCCGAGCGGTGCGCCCTGGCTCCGTGGACGTCGACTTCCACTTCTACGACGGATCTGGCCCAGCCGTGTCCTGGGCGCGTGTGGCCGCAGTCGGCGATGAGGTCGGGCTGATCGAGCAGGGAGCTCCGTTCGTCCCGTCGGGAGCGCCGCTGCTCGTCGTCGCGGACGACACCGGGATGCCGGCCGCGTTGAGCATCCTCGCCGAACGACCCGACGCGGTAGCCGTGCTCGAGGTCGACCACCCGCAGCCGTCTCCTTGCCCGGTGATGTGGGTGTCGCGCGGAGAGGTCCCCGCTGCCGTTGCCGCTTTGGATGTTCCGCCTGGGCAAGCCTGGGTCGCCGGCGAAGGGGAGCTTGCGACAGGGGTACGTCGGCAGCTCGTCGCCCGAGGGTGGGCGAAGTCAGCGATCTCCTTCAGCGGCTACTACCGCCAAGGTCGACCCCAGTACCGCTGAGAGCTACCAGCCTCGGAGGAGGGGTCGGGGTGGGCGGGTGTAGGTGCGTCCGGCGGGGGTGGTCCAGTGCACGCCGCACTCGTCTTTGTGGACGGTGAAGTACTTCTCGGTCTTGCTCTGGTGGTGGTGGACGCATTTGCTGTCGATGTTGGCTTCTTCAGTCTTGCCCAGCGGCCAGGGGTCGACGTGGTCGTTCTGGCAGATCTGGGCGAGGAGTCGGCAGCCGGGGAACACGCAGGTCGCGTCCGGCAAAGATGGATGGGGATACCAGGGTCTGCGCTTGTGAGGCCTCCGCTCAGAGTGCCAGCCACTGATCTTCTGGCGGATCGGTCACGCTGGCCAGAGGACTGCCCACCCGTCCTACGCCAAGCCGACCTCCCCAGCGTCACCGTTCCCTGATGGGGCAACCGACGCCTCAGCTACCGGTTCACCGGAAACTAGGGTCGACCTCGCTGCATGAAATTGGCGCGAACACGGCATAGCGTTGCCGGGTGGCCTCACCTCCTGCCCTGGTCGTCAACGGGCTCTGCAAGAACTACGACGGGCGCCGCGTCCTCGGACCGCTGTCGTTCAACGTGATGCCCGGAAAGGTGCTGGCGATCCTTGGGCACAACGGCTCCGGCAAGTCCACGACGCTCGCTGCCATCGCCGGTGTGCTCGATCCCTCAGAGGGCAGCGTCACGGTCAACGGCCTCGAGCTCCTGCCCTCGGTGGACCAGCCCGACTACCGCCGCGAGATCGCCTACGTCCCGGACGAGCCCCTGCTGTTCCCCGACCTGACCCTGCGAGCGCACGGAGCGTTCATCGCCGGCGCCTGGGGCGTGGAGAACGGCGAGGACAAGCTCGTCGACCTGCTCGGGCGGCTCGGCATCGGCCACGTCCTCGACGAGGTCCCGGCGACGTTCAGCCGGGGCATGCGCCAAAAGGCCGGACTTGCGTTCGCCTTCCTCCGACCGGCCAGCCTGCTGCTCATCGACGAGCCGTTCTCCGGCCTCGACGACGCCGGGCGTGACGCGTTCCTCGAGCTGCTCAAGGACAGCTGTGCCGGGGGCGCGGCCGCGGTGGTGGCCACCCACGCCCGCGCGCGCGTCGAGGGCTTCGCCACCCGCGCCATGCGGCTCGAGGACGGTGTCGTCGTCGCCTCGGGGCAGCCGCGCGACGTCGTGCCCCGCATCGACGACGACGCGTGACGACGCCCACCGCGGTCGCGAGGGACGTCCGTCGAGCCCGTTCCCGGGCTCGGCGGGAGCGCCAGTCCCTCGGCGACGCCCTCTACCTCGTCTACGTGACCGCCCTCGTCGCGCTCTACCCCGTCACGGTCCTCAGCCAGGAGGGCCAGCCGGGTCCGGGTGCCATGCGGCAAGCAGTCAGTGGCGCGGAGCCGCTCCTGGTGATCGCCGTCGCCGTCGCCGTGGTCCTCGGCCGCTGCGGCTCTGCGGTGCGCGGCGGACCTGTGGTGCTGCCTCCCGAGGACGCCCGGCTGCTGCTGACCTGGCCTGTGCCCCGGCGCGCCCTGGTCCTGCCGGCTCTGCTCGCCGCCCTCAGCCGCGCTGTCGGCGGGGCGGTCCTCGTGTCGTTCCTGCTGCTCTACGTCGACGTCTACGACCTCGGCTCGCCCGCGGCGAACGTCGCGCGGGACGACTTCGCGCTCCCCGTCCTGCTGTCGGTACTGGCCTTGCAGCTCGCGTGGCTGGTACAGGTCTCCCCGAGGGTGGCCCTCGTGGCGCGGGTGGCGGGAGCCATCACGGCCCTGGCCGCCCTCGGCGGGTTCTGCTGGCTCGGGCAGCAGATCGGAGCCGGTGGCGTGACCAGCGCCCTGCAGGACATCGCCGACCTGGGCCCGGTTCGGGGAAGCCTCCCCTTCAGCGGGAGCGGTGCCGCTACCGCCAGCAGCCAGGGGATCGCGGTCATCGGTGCCCTGCTCCTGCTCGTGCTCGCGCTGGTCCCGCTCTCGCTGCGAGCGGCCGGTCGAGCCACCCCGGAGCAGCTGCTGAGCCGCTCTCGTCGGGCTGATGTGACGCGCACCAGCCTCCGGCTGGGGTTCACGTCGTCGGTCTACCTCACCCGCACCGAGCCGCTGCGACGACGGCGCCGCAAGCGCCGGGCAGTCGCCCTCGGAAGCAGTGTCAACGCCGCTGTGGCGGGAAAGGCGTTCGCGCAGGAGCAGGGGGCGCCTGTTGTGCCCCGACTGCTGGCCACAGCAGCGATCAGCGGCGCGATCCTGTCGGCCGCGGCGCACGTGACGCCGGGCGACTCGATGACCGGTCCGCTCGTCTCCGCCGTCGTTGCGGCCTCGGGGCTGACTGTCGTCGCGACCCGCTTTGCCGACCCGATCCGGCTCGACGTCGACCGGGCGCCGTTCGCGGCAGCCGTGCCTGTCCCGCACCTGCTGCTGGCTCGCCTGGACCTGGGGGTGTCGTCGCTCGTCGCCTTCCTCGGCATCGCTCTAGGCGCCGTCGGGGCTGCCGCGCTGGGGCTGGTACCGGGCAGCAAGACGGCTGAGCTGGCGTTCGCGGGGATCGGGTTGGCTGTGCTGCTGGCGGCGGCCGGTGCGCTCGGAGCGCTTTCGGATGACCCGTCGCCGTTCCTGCCCCCCTGGCTGGCCGTCAGCTACCGAACCAGCGGATTCATCGCCGTCGTCGCCGGCTGCGCCGGAGCCGCGGTGGCGCTGCGGTTCAAACCCGCTGTGGTGAAAGGCGCTGCGGTCGTGACCACCCACTCCGACCGGTTGCCGGTCGCCGGCTTCCTGCTGCTCGCCGTGGGCCTGATCGCGGGGGCGATCGCGACCTCCCGCGCCGCCAAGCTGCTCACTCGAGGTCGCTGAAGCAGAAACGCGCAGGAGGTCCGCTCGAGATGCAGAAGAGAGCCGGCACAGCCCTTCCCCCTGCGCCCTGAACCCCACCGGTAGCGCTCGTTGATCTGGATCTAGGAGCGACTGACTGATGGCACTCCAGCGATCAGGTGATC
>JAODNB010000266.1 GCA_025464795.1 Frankiales bacterium | reverse complement strand
ACGCGCACGGGACGCTCCCGGTGCAGGGCGTCCAGCAGCCTGCGGTCCAGCGGACCGGCGACGCTCTCGTGGTAGCCGGTGCCCCGCACCGTCTCCCCGGGCGCGCTCGCGAGTGCCGCCGAGAGCTGGTCGGCAGTCGTCACCCCAGGGGGTCCGCAGTCCACGGACCTCCTCGCCGCAGCAGTGGCGAGCAGGTGCAGGTGGTGGTCGTTGAGGGCGGGGAGCAGCGCCCCGCCTCGCCCGTCCACGACCTCCGCGCCCACCGCCGGGACCCCGCCGACACGCCCGTCCCGGATCACCACGTCACGACGACGCCCGTCGACCTCGACGTCCGCCAGGACCAGGTCGCGGACCGCGCGCAGCACGTCAGCCACAGCGCGCCCTAGCCGGACAGCGGAGGCGTAGCATGGTGCAATCCTCCAACTCATCTGACTCAACAAGGAGACCACGTGGCGACGTACCCCCTCGAGGAGATCGAAGAGGCGTTCAGGAATTACTACCTGACGGGGATCATCTACGAGGACTGGATCGCCTGGTCGCACCTGTTCACCGACGAGGCCACGTACAAGGACCACTTCTGGGGCACCTTCACCGGACCGGCCGAGGTCGAGAGGTTCCTGCAGACCACCATGTCCGGGAGCCCGCACGTCTACGCCGCTCTCAAGTGGTACACGTACGACACCAGCGGGCGGCTGGTCTACGAGAACTCCAACCGCGCCGACCACCCGGACCCCGCGAAGGGCTACCTCGACTTCCCGTCCGTCCAGGTCCTGCAGTACGCCGGCGACGGCACGTGGTCCTCCGAGGAGGACTGGTGGGTCATGTACGACATGGTCCGCTTCCGCAACGCCTACAACCGGGCGCTCGAGGAGACCAACCAGCCGAAGTTCGCCGACACCTGGTCGCGCCGCGACTTCGGGGACTGGGTGGACTGGGCCCGCCCGGACAAGCCGGACTACGCTCCGCACCCGTCCTGGGAGGGCCTGGGCATCAAGCCTGTCAACTACTTCGAGGACATCGACTTCGGGGTCCGCAACCCCAAGGCCTGAGGGTCAGCGGTTCTTCCAGACCGGCGGACGCTTCTCGGCAAAGGCGGTCGCGCCCTCGCGGGCGTCCTCGGAGCCGAAGACGGGCATCATGATCGGGCCCTGCTCCTTCCATGCCTGCTCGAAGGTCCAGTCGCCGCTCTTGCGCGCGATCTCCTTGGTGACGGCGACGGCCAGCGGTCCGTTGTCGGCGATCCGGCCCGCGAGCGCCAGCGCGGCATCGAGCGCTCCGCCCTCGTCGACCACCTGGTTGACCAGGCCGATCGCGGCTGCCCGCTCCGCATCGACGGGGTCGCCCGTGAGCAAGAGCTCGAGCGCGATGGCGAAGGGCACGCGCCGGGGCAGCATCACCGCAGCTCCTCCCCCGGCCACGAGAGAGCGCTTCACCTCGGGGACGCCGAACTTGGCCGTCCGGCCAGCGACGACGAGGTCGCACGCGAGCAGCAGCTCGAAGCCACCGGCAACGGCCCAGCCCTCGACCGCACCGATGAGGGGCTTGCGCGGCGGCGTCTCGGTGATGCCGCAGAGGCCACGTCCTTCCAGCGCAGGGCTCTCCCCGCGCAGGAACGCCTTCAGGTCCATGCCGGACGAGAACGTGCCCCCGGCACCGGTGAGGATGCCGACCCTGAGGTCGTCGTCCTCGTCGAGCTCGTCGGCGGCCGCGGCGATCGCGACCGCCACGTCGAGGTTGAGAGCGTTCTTCTGCTGCGGGCGGTTGATGGTGATGACCTGCACGTGACCGCGCCGCTCGACCAGGACCTCGTCTGACACTGTTCCTCCATGGCTCAACGAATGGCACGACGCTATCAGTAGGATAAACATCTAACCGATGGAGACCAGAGTGGTCCTACGCACCTCGGACGACGGCCCTGTGCGCCTGCTGCAGCTGGACCGGCCACAGGCCCGCAACGCTCTCAGCGCCGAGCTGGTGCGAGCTCTGCACGCGGCCCTGCTGCACGCGGACCAGGACCCGTCCGTGGCCGTGATCGTGCTGCACGGGTCGGATCCGGCGTTCTGCGCCGGCGTGGACCTGAAGGAGGCGGCCCGCGACGGTGCGGCCTACTTCGACACCTTCCTCACCCACAACTGCGTGGCCCTCGTCGGACAGCTCGCCACGCCGATCATCGGGGCCGTCAACGGCGCTGCCTTCACGGGCGGCCTGGAGCTGGCCCTCGGGTGCGACTTCCTCATCGCTTCGGAGCGTGCGCTGTTCGCGGACACGCACGTGCGCGCCGGCGTTCTGCCCGGCGGCGGCCTGACCGCCCGGCTGCCTCGGCTGATCGGTCAGCAGCGGGCCCGGAGGATGTCGCTGACCGGAGAGGTGCTCGACGCCGCAGAGGCACTGCGGATCGGCCTGGTCACCGAGGTCGTCGCGCACGCCGACCTGCTTGTGCGCGCGCTCGCACTGGCCCACGCTGCCGCCTCGGTCCCTGCGGAGCTGCTGCTGCCGCTCAAGGCGATGTACGCGGCCTCGGACGTCGGGCTGGACGCAGCGCTCACCGCAGAGTCCGACCTGGCCGCACGTCACAGGATCGACTACGCGGCGCTGGACCAGCTCCTGGGTTAGGGCCTGCTGCGCACCAGGTCGAGGAACTCTCCGCGGGTCCGGGCGTCATCCCGGACCCCACCGCGCAGAGCGCTCGTGACGGTCATGGTCCCGGGCGCCTTCACCCCGCGCAGCCGCATGCACATGTGCTCGGCCTCGAGCACGACCCCGACGCCTCGCGGCGACAGCTGCTCCTCGAGCCAGGCAGCGATCTGCTGCGTCATGCGCTCCTGCACCTGCAGCGAGCGGCTGACGTGCTCGACGACGCGGGCGAGCTTCGAGAGCCCCACGATGCGGTCCTTCGGCAGGTAAGCCACGTGCGCCCTGCCCACGAAGGGCAGGAGGTGGTGCTCGCACAGGCTGTGGAACGGGATGTCCCGCACGACGACCAGCTCGTCGTACCCCTCCTCGTTCGGGAAGGTGGTGGGGTCGACCTCGTGCGGGGTGAGCAGCTCCTCGAAGGCCTGGGCGACCCGCAGCGGCGTGCGGGTCAGGTGCTCGCTGGTCGGGTCGTGGCCGAGGGCGACGAGCAGGTCACTGACGGCCTTGGCAGCCGCCTCGCGGTCCACCATCAGGACGAGGAGGGGATCCCACCCGGCAGCACACCGAAGGCCTTGCGCATCCCGACGTCGAGCTTGGTCGCGTCGAGCTTGTGGTCAGCCTTGGTGCGGTAGCGGACGTTCTGGTCCATCTCGAAGCCGTTGACGCGCATGATCGTGTCGCCGTCGACGCGAAGGACCGCGCCCGTGAGCCAGCCGGACTCCTCTGAGACGAGCCACGCGACAGCAGGTGAGGTGTTGGCGGGGTCCAGTCGGTCGAAGCCCTCGACGGCCGTGTCGTCCCAGGCGAGGTCTGCTGTCATCCGCGTGCGGGCGATCGGCGACACGATGTTGGCGGTCACCCCGTACCGGCCCATCTCCATCGCGGTCACGGTGGTCATGGCGACGAGGCCAGCCTTCGCGGTCGAGTAGTTGAGCTGACCGAGGTTGCCCCAGAGACCCGCACCCGAGGTGGTGTTCACGATCCTGCCGGCCACCGGCTTGCCGGCCTTGCCGAGCGCGCGCCAGTGCAGGGACGCGTGGTGCGTGAGGTTGAAGCCGCCCTTGAGGTGCACGGCGATGACGGCGTCGAAGTCCTGCTCCGTCATGCTGGTGAGCATCTTGTCGCGCAGGATGCCGGCGTTGTTGACCACGCCGTCGAGGCGCCCGAACTGCGACACCGTCCGCTCGATCATGCCGGCGACGCCGTCGAAGTCACTCACCGACGTCGGGTCCGCGACCGCCGTACCGCCGAGGGCCTCGATCTCCGCAACGACCTCCTTTGCGGGCTCGGCGTCCTCGCCCGGCAGGTCGTTGACGACCACCGTGGCGCCGTGCGCCGCGAGCTCGAGGCAGTGCGCCCGTCCGAGACCACGACCTCCGCCGGTCACGATGACGACGCGTCCGTCCAGCATGCTCATCTGCTCAGTCCTCTTCGGCGGTCAGGCCGGAACAGAGGTCGAGGCCCACTGGGCCACGAGCTCGTCGACGGTGGTGAGGCGGGCGATCATCCCGATGGTGTGGGTCATCATCTGCTCGGCGTAGTCCGCCGGAGCGCCCAGGGCAGCGTCGCGTGGGACGAGCACGTCGAAGCCCTCGTCACAGGCCTCCGTCAGCACGGCCGGGATCGCGATGTTGGTCGAGACACCAGCGACGACGATGGCCTTGATCCCGATGTTGCGCAGCAGCTTGAACGTCTCGGTGCCGTAGGTCGGCGACAGGCCCGTCGCCCGCGGGAGCACCAAGTCGTCGGGACCGACGCCGATCTCGTCGACGACCTGCGTCGCCGGGTTGTCCGGCCCCCAGTCGTCCATGTTGCGCAGGACCCCCTTGAACAGCAGGGGCTTCCGGTTGCACGAGCGGTTGCCGGCGAGCGGGCTGAACGTCAGGTGGACGACCTGCACACCGTGGTCACGGGCACCTGTCGCGAGCCGGGCGATGATCGGGAGGGAGGGTCGGACCACGGCCGCGAGGTCAGGCAGCACCGAGTCGATCCCGATCACCCCGTTCTGGCACTCGACGAGCAGCAGCGCCGTCTCGCTCGGCAGGGCGGGCAGGGGCTTCGGGCTCACGTGGTCCTCCACAGGTCGAATCCGGCAGACGATACCACTACTTAAAGAGGCGGGCGCACGGCGCCGGACAGCACGACGGCCGGCACGTCCCCGTGCCGGCCGTCGTGCGGTCGAGCTCCTAGAGCTTGAGCAGCTGCTTGAAGTTGGTGCTCATGATCTTCTTCGTCTGCTCCGGTGTCAGGGTGACGAGGTCCGCGAGCGCTGCGGCCGGCGTCTCGACGCCCTCCGGGTGCGGCCAGTCGGAGCCGAACAGGATGTGGTCGATGTTCATGTGGTCGACCAGGGACACGATGCTGTCCTCCTGGAACGGCGCCACGTAGACGTTCTCGTGGAAGCGCTGGACCGGGTCGTACCCGAACATGTGCGGGATCTTCCCGTAGGAGTTCTTGAACCGACGCAGCAGCTCCGGCACCCATCCTGAGCCGAGCTCGACGGTGATGACCTTCAGGGCGGGGTGGCGGTCGAAGACGCCGTGCGACACGAGGGCCGCGAGGGTCTCGACGATCGGGCGCTCGAGGTGCACCGACAGCACCTCGGCGAACGGCGAGTCGGAGTCACCGCCGCTGAACAGCGTGCGCTCGCCCCAGTTCTCGACATGTCCGGCGTAGCCGGAGTCGGCGGCGTGGAAGGCCACGGCGACGTCAGCATCGGTGCACATCGACCAGATGCGGTCGTAGCGCTTGTCACCTGGCGAGCGATGACCGAACTCGCCGACGACCGGGCCCGGACGCAAGATGATCGCCTTGGTGCCGCGCTCGATGAGCCACTGCAGCTCCTTCTCGGCGAGCTGCTCGTCGACCAGGCTCAGGACGGGTGGTGCGACGATGCGGTTGTCGCGGGCAAAGCCCCACTCCTCGTCGATCCACCGGTTGAACGCGCGCATGACGGCGTCCAGGGCCAGCGGGTCCCGGTTGAGGATCCGCTCGATCCCGAGGGCAAGCGTGGGGAGCATGAAGGCCCCGCCGACGCCCTGCTCGTCGAGCACCTTCAGCCGGGCGTCCCGGTTCTGGTACTCAGGCTTGATGGGATCCATCTTGCCCATCATCTTCTTGAACTCGACGCCCTCGGTGTTCTCCCCGCGGAAGTAGGCCGCGAGCGCGCCGGGCTTGCCGACCGGGTTGAACGTCGGGTTCTTGATCATGGTGAACAGCTCGTTGCCCACGATCAGGTGCGTGCGGCCGGTGGCCTGCGACGTCACCCACTGGAAGGCGTAGGAGAACTGGGGGTCGAGGTGGCGCGTGAAGCTGTCCGCGGCCTCGTAGTAGTGCTGGTCGGCGTCGTAGATCGGCCAGTCAGGCAGGTTCTCGGTCATGGGGTCCTCCTCGGGGTCCTGGAGATACCGTAAGGCTGTCGATATAGCGGCGCAAGGGTTTCAGCGAACTTGCTCGAAGAACCTCCTCGGCACACCCACGAGCATCTCGTCGACCTGCTCCTGGGTGACGCCACGGGCACGCAGAGCAGGAAGCACGTCGTCGTGCAGGTGCAGGTAGTGCCACTGCGGGAGGCTCGCGAGCACCTCCTGGGACAGCCAGTCGATGTAGCAGGCGGCGTCCTGCGACAACACCATCCGGTCGGAGAAGCCGCGACGGCAGAGCTCGACCACCACGTCCACGCGCTCGTCGAACGATCGGCCGACGTTGATGCCAAAGCGGTCCATGCCGAGCACGAAGCCCAGCTCGGCCAGCTGCGTCAGGTGATCCGCGTCCGTGCTGTCCCCGCTGTGGCCGAGGACGATCGCCCGGGGGTCAACCCCCTCTTCCACGCAGAGCACCCGGTGCACGTCGAGCCCGGTGCGCCGACCCGGGTGCGTGTGCACCGTGATCGGTGTCCCGGTCGCGTGATGGGCGCGACCGACAGAGCGCATCACGCGCTCCACCCCGGGTGTCAGGCCTGGCCGGTCGATCGCGCACTTCAGCATGCCGGCTCGCACTCCGGTGCCGCCGATGCCCTCAGTGATGTCTCGCACGAACATCTCCGTCATCACCTCATCCGGACGGTGGTGGAAGAAGAACGGGACGTCGTCGTACGTGTAGCAGCCCGTCGCCACCACGACGTGCAGCTGCGGCACCTGGGCCGCCACCCGCTGGATGCGCGGGAGGTAGCGACCGAGCCCGATGACCGTCGGATCGACGAGAGTGCGCACTCCCTGGGCTGCCAGGGAGGTCAGCTTGGCCACGGCATCGGCGACCCGCGCGTCCTCGTCGCCCCACTCCTCGGGGAAGTTCTGCTGTACGTCGGCCGTGAGGACGAACACGTGCTCGTGCATGTACGTGACTCCCAGCTCGGAGGAGTCGCGCGATCCGTTGACTGTTTGCACCAGGCTCACCGTTGCACCGTAGTGTCCGGGCATGGAGATCTGGGAGCTCGTCGTCCGGGAGAGCGTGCGCGACGTCATCGCCCGCTACAACTTCTACGGGGACAGCGGGCGGATGGACGACCTTCTCGCCCTGTTCTCAGAGGACGCCGTGATGGACATGGGCGGCGACGTCCTCACCGGACGTGACGCGATCCGGCAGGGCTTCCTCGACGCCGGCCGCAGCTTCGTCGACTTCGCCAAGCGCGCTGGACTGCCGCGCGACCTCCCGGTGCTGCGGCACTACACGGCGACCCACGTCCTCGACGCGACGTCGGAGACCACGGCGACGTGCAGCTCCTACTACGCCACCTTCATGGCGAAGGGCCCCGACCACTGGGGCAGCTACACCGACGGCTTCGAGCTGCGCGACGGTCGGTGGCAGATCACCTCACGCGTCGTCACGGTCGATGGTGCGGCCGCCGGCGGCATGGGCGCGGAGACGCTGGCGAAGCAGGGGCGCGGCGGCTTCTAGAGTCCCCGCAGCTCCATCGCACTGGCCAGCTGCGGCTCGTGGTTCGCCTCGTACTGCGCGATCCACTCCTTGGGCAGCTTGGCCCAGGCGTCGCCGATGTTGAGGCGCTCGGACGGCTGCAGCCGCTCGGCGGCGACGACATCCGCGAGGAAGACGGTGTTCTCGTCGCAGTCCATGCTGTTGACGACGCGCCCCTCCACGTAGGACAGCGCGTCGAGCAGGATCGGTGAGCCGGTCACCCCGACCTTCGTGGACAGCCCGTCGAGCTTGTCGCCGTCGCGGCCGGAGCTCCCACCGAGCTGCATCAGGATCTTCAGCGAGGCGTCCAGGACCTCCTCGGAGCCGTTGGCCAGCAGGTGCATGACGAACACGCCGGACTCCATGACGAGGTCGTGCGTGAGGTTGTACTTCGACAGGCCCACCATCACCCTCGGCGCCTCCGGGATGATGCTGCCGGATCCGCTCGACAGCGCGATGAGCCCGTTGCTGCGCCCGCCGCTGACCGTGGTCACGGCGATCGGGTAGGGCCGCAGGCCGTTGAGCGTGAAGTTGGCGGCCTTGCGTGCAGCGCTGTCGAGGGTCATGAGGGCTCCTGTTCGGGGACGGCAGAGCGGAGGGCCTTCTCCTCCTTGAAGCGCTTCATCAGGTAGAGGAAGTGCGGTGAGAGCTCGGGCTCCGGAAGGCCGAGCCAGCCGGCGAGCATCTGCGTCATCGGGTTGTGGGTGTGCGTGGTCGCCTCGGGCGGCAACCAGCCCTTCGCCACGTTGGCGTCGCGGCTGCGCAGCATGACCAGTCCCATGCGCACGCCGGCGAGCACCTTGAACCACTGGAGGTCCCGGCTGGCGCGGCCGACGAGCTCCTCCCAGCGCGCCACGACCTCCTTCTCGGAGGGCACGCCGTCCAGCAGCGGGACACCGGAGCGGGTGCTGTAGAACTCCTCCATCATCACCCACCAGGCGAGATCGACCTCGCCTGGTGCGGAGAAGGCCATCTCCCAGTCGAGGACGGCAGCGACGGTGCCGTCCTCGGCGTAGATCATGTTGCCCGGACGGGAGTCCCCCCAGGACAGGCCGCCCTCGGGCGCATCGGGGCAGTCCGACTCGAGGTGGTCCATGGCCGCCTGCAGGACACCCACGTCGCGCCCCTGAACGGCCCAGTCGAAGTACGCGCGGGTCGCCGCCACCAGCTGCTTCAGGGGGGTGTCGTCGCCCGGTGCGAGGAAGGCGAACGGCTCGGCAGGAAGGGTGGCGACGGCAGCGAGCGCCTTGAGCCCCTCCTCCCAGTGCGTGCTGCGGGCGTCTGCGTCGAGGTCCTTCAGCCAGCCCTTGCGGTGATAGGTGGGCATGTCGATGAGCACGCGCCCGTCGACCGCCGACATCACGAAGAACGGCGAGCCCAGCACGCTGGGGTCGGCTTCGACGCCCACGACGTGCGGCACCGGGACCCCGCCCTGCGCCTCGACCGCCTTCAGCACTGCTGCCTCACGAGCCACCGACGGGTCGAGGAACAGCGAGTCCTCACCCGGTTGGATCCGGACGACGAAGCGCTCCTCGCGGCCCTCCCACGCGGCGGTGAAGAGCACTGTCTCGTTCGAGTTGCCGCTGCCGGTCCGGTTGAAGCCGGTGACGGAGACGTGGTCCGTACCCAGTCGTGGGGCGAGCCAGCGGGACAGCGCCTCGGCCCTGTCATCCGATGTCATCGGGCACATCCCTTCCTCGGTGTACGGACACTGTGGCACTGTCGGGGCTCAGCGCACTGTCGCAAGAGGAGTTCACCATGTCGAATCATCCAACTCAATCGTCGCGCGCAGATCGGCTAGGTGCGTACCTCCTCCCCGGGCGCTCGAACGAGCCGCGCAGAGCGATCCAGCAGGCCGTTGCCGGCGAGCAGGTGGGCCTCGGTTCGGTGTGGCTGTCCGAGCGCTTCGGCACCAAGGACATGGCCACGGTCGGCGGCGCTCTCGCGCAGGCCACCGAGCGGGTGACGGTCGGCGCTGCGATCAC
>JAODNB010000135.1 GCA_025464795.1 Frankiales bacterium | reverse complement strand
CCTGCCCGCAATCGATCTCCGATGGCAAGTTCACTTGACCAGAGGTAGTTGAAGGGTTACAAAGGCAAACACAAGCAAACGTACGTAAGAGAGGGAGGGGGCAACGATGCTGACCGTTCCGGCTCGGGTGCGGGCCATGGGCCTGCTGGCCATGGCGCCGGTCGTGGCGGTCGTGGCTCCCTCACCCGTCGCGTCGTGGGCCTCGCTCTCCAGCGCGCAGGCACCCACCGCTCCACTCGTCGGCCTCGTCGCCCTGGTGGCCTGGGCTTGTACGGCCTGGCTCACGCTGCTGGTCGCCCTGGTTGCGGGCGCGGGAGCGCCCGGGGCGCTGGGACGCTGCGCCGAACGTGGCGCGGCACGGATCGCGCCCACCTCGGTACGCGCGGTGGTCCGCGTCGCCCTCGGCACCACCGTCGCGCTGACCGTCTTCGGGGGCACGTCGGTTGCCCTCGCTGACACTCGGCCTGCCGCCAGCAGCTCCCTGGACTGGCCGGGTGCTGCAGCGCGCGTGCCGTCGAGCCAGGCCTCCCCGGACCCCTCCCTCGACTGGGCCACCCCGACGGCCCCACCTGCGCCGGTCCACGTCCAGGTCGTGCCCAGACCCTCAGTCCCGGCCGTTGCACCGCAGACTGACCCCCCGGTGCCGGTCCACGCCCGCCTTCCCCACCACGCCCTCTCTCACCACGCCAAGGCTGGACGCGCCTCCGCCCCGTCGGGCCGCGCCACGGTCGTGCGACCCGGGGACTCGCTCTGGCAGATCGCCGCCCGCGCAGTCGGCCCGGGTGCCACCGCGGAGCAGGTCGCCCAAGCCTGGCCGCAGTGGTGGAGCGCGAACCGCGACGTGATCGGCGAGAACCCCGACCTCATCCACCCCGGCGACACCCTCGTCCCGCCCACCCGCTGAACCAGCCCTGAGGAGAACCCATGACCGCTCTGTCCACCGAAGCCCTCCTCGAGCCGCGACCGGTCCTGCGCGTCGTCCAGGCGCCGCTCGCCGCACCCCCCTATGACGACGAGCCCGGCGCCCCGCTGCTGCGCCTCGTGCTGCCCGTCGAGGCGCCCGTCTCCTTCGTGGACGACACGTGGGCTGACGCCGAGCGGACCCCCGCGGCCGACCTGCCAGGCGCAAAGGCCTTCGCAGCAGGACTTCTGCACGCGGTGCTCGAGGTGCTCGCCGGCGTCCGGCCCGTCAAGCAGCTGCGGCGCGACATCGCCCCTGAGGCCTACACCGCCCTCGCGGACAGCCTGCCCCTTCGGCCCCGGGTCTCGGAGCGGCCGACGCGCCGGGCGCTGCGCTCCCTGCACGTCCAGGAACGTCCCGAGGGGGTGGCGGAGGTCTGCGCGACCGTGAAGCGCGGCGACCGGATGCAGGCCATCGCGCTTCGCCTCGAGGGCATGGACGGCCGTTGGAAGTGCACTGACCTGGTCGGCGTCTGAGCAACGCCAGCCACGGTCAGGTGGTGCCGGGAGCTCCGTGGCAGCGCTTGTACTTGCGACCCGAGCCGCAGGGGCACGGGGCGTTGCGGGACGGACCTTCCTTGGTGACCTGGCCGGTGAGCGGGTCGACGGTGCCGCCCTCGGAGCTCGTGGAGACCCCGCCCTCGGCGTTGGGCGCCGAGTAGCTCAGCGCGGTCGGGCGGTCCGGACGGCCGAAGCTGTCCGGCAGCGCGGTCCGAGGAGCCTCCGCGGCCGGCTGCGGAGCGGCCGGGCTGACGGCCTCCGGGGCAGCGGGGGCCACGGCGGCCGGGGCCTCGCTCGATGCCTCGGTCGGGGGCCCGGTCGGGGCCTCGGTCGGCGGCCCTGTCGGCGGCTCGGTCGCGGCCTCGCGAGCTTCCTCGGGCGGCTGAGGCGCGGCCGGGGTGACGATGTCCTCGACAGGCTCCGGGGACGTCACCGGGTTCGGGACGACGGCCGCAGCGGACGGGGTCGGCGTCGGGTCGACGACGGCTGTCTCCGGCGGCAGACCGGAGGGCGTACCCGAGAGGGCAGCAGCCTCGGCCACGGACTCCAGCGGATGCGTCTGCTCGACCTCGGAGGCGGGCAGCACCTCGACCCGGGGCTCGGGACTCGGCTGCTCGGCACTGGGCTGCTCGGCACTCAGCGACCCCGCCTCGTACCCGAGGGCGGTCTCGACGGCAGTCATCGGCTCGGAAGCCACCGCCTCCTGGAACATCGTGGGTGCTGCCGGCACCTCGGACTCCGGCGTCGGCTCAGCCCCGGCGAGCAGGTGCTCGACGACGAGCTCGCCCTGGACCTCCCCCGGACCGGTCGCGATGAGCTCTTCAGCCGGGTGCACCGGCGCCTCTTCGACGTTGACCTCGACGTTGAACAGGAACCCGACAGACTCCTCCTTGATGGCCTCCATCATGGCGGAGAACATGTCGAAGCCCTCGCGCTGGTACTCGACGAGCGGGTCCCGCTGACCCATAGCCCGCAGGCCGATGCCCTCCTGCAGGTAGTCCATCTCGTACAGGTGCTCGCGCCACTTGCGGTCCATCACGGACAGCAGGACGCGGCGCTCGAGCTCGCGCATCACGGGCTCGTCGTTGTTGCCCATGCCGAGGGCGGCCTCGCGACGGTCGTACGCAGCCTGTGCGTCGGTCGTGAGCTCCTCCGTGAGGTACTCCGCTGACAGCGACGCGCGCTCGGCCTCCACGGCCTCGAGCGGGATGCCGACGGGGTAGAGCGTCTTGAGGGCGGTCCACAGCTTCGCGAGGTCCCAGTCCTCCGGGTATCCCTCACCGGTCTCGGCGTAGACGTAGCTCTGGACGGTGTCGTCGACCATGCTGCGGACCTGCTCGTGCAGGTCCTCGCCGTTGAGCACCTTGCGCCGCTCGTCGTAGATGACGGTGCGCTGGCGGTTGAGGACCTCGTCGTACTTCAGGACGTTCTTGCGGATCTCGAAGTTCTGCGCCTCGACCTGCGTCTGCGCGGAGCGGATGGCGCGCGACACCATCTTGGACTCGATCGGGACGTCCTCGGGGATGTTGAGGCGGGTCATGATCGACTCGACGGCCCCGGCGTTGAACAGGCGCATCAGGTCGTCGCCGAGGGAGAGGTAGAAGCGCGACAGGCCCGGGTCGCCCTGGCGACCAGAGCGGCCGCGGAGCTGGTTGTCGATGCGACGCGACTCGTGCCGCTCGGTGCCGAGGACGTAGAGACCCCCAGCGCCGACGACCTCCTCGTGCTCAGCCGCGACGGCGGCCTTCGCCTTCTCCAGTGCGGAAGGCCACGCCGCCTCGTACTCCTCGCGGGTGTCCACCGGGGACAGCGCGCGGTTGCGCAGCTCCTGCTCCGCGATGAACTCGGGGTTGCCGCCGAGCATGATGTCGGTGCCACGACCGGCCATGTTGGTCGCCACGGTGACGGCGCCCTTTCGGCCGGCCTGCGCGACGATGACGGCCTCGCGGTCGTGCTGCTTGGCGTTGAGGACCTCGTGCGGGATGCCGCGCTTGCGGAGCAGGGTCGACAGGTACTCGCTCTTCTCCACAGAGACCGTGCCGACGAGGACGGGCTGACCCGCCTCGTGCTTCTCGGCGATGTCGTCGACGACGGCTTCGTACTTCGCCTCTTCGGTCTTGTAGACGACGTCCGGGTCGTCCTCGCGGCACATCGGCCGGTTCGTCGGGATCTGGACGACCCCGAGCTTGTACGTCTGGTCGAACTCGGCGGCCTCGGTCGTCGCCGTACCGGTCATCCCGGAGAGCTTGTCGTACAGGCGGAAGTAGTTCTGCAGCGTGATCGTCGCGAGGGTCTGGTTCTCGTCCTTGATCGCGACGCCTTCCTTCGCCTCGATCGACTGGTGCATGCCCTCGTTGTAGCGGCGTCCCGCGAGGATGCGGCCGGTGAACTCGTCGACGATGAGGACCTCGCCGCCCGAGACGACGTAGTCCTTGTCCTTCTTGTAGAGGGTCTGCGCCTTGAGGGCGTTGTTGAGGTAGCCGACGAGCGGGGTGTTGACGGACTCGTACAGGTTCTCGATGCCGAGCTGGTCCTCGACCTTCTCGACCCCGCTCTCCAGGATGCCGACGGTGCGCTTCTTCTCGTCGACCTCGTAGTCGACGTCGCGGACGAGCCGCGGCACGATCCGCGCGAACTCCTGGTACCACTTCGTGGCCATGTCGGCCGGACCGCTGATGATCAGCGGAGTACGGGCCTCGTCGATGAGGATCGAGTCGACCTCGTCGACGATCGCGTAGTGGTGGCCGCGCTGAACGAGCTCCTCGTTGCTCCACGCCATGTTGTCGCGCAGGTAGTCGAAGCCGAACTCGTTGTTGGTGCCGTAGGTGATGTCACGGGCGTACTGCAGCTTGCGGTGCTGCGGGTTCTCGTTGGCGAGGATCACGCCGACCTCGAGACCCAGGAAGCGATGGACCCGACCCATGGTCTCGGCGTCGCGGCGGGCGAGGTAGTCGTTGACGGTCACGACGTGGACCCCGTTGCCGGCCAGCGCGTTGAGGTAGGCGGGGAGCACGCAGGTCAGGGTCTTGCCCTCACCCGTCTTCATCTCCGCGATGTTGCCCAGGTGCAGCGCGGCGCCGCCCATGACCTGGACGTCGAAGTGGCGCTGGCCGAGGGTGCGCCAGGACGCCTCACGGGCGACCGCAAAGGCCTCGATCCAGATGTCGTCGACGGTCGCGCCGTCCGCCAGCCGCTCCCGGAAGCGGTCGGTCTCGCCGCGCAGCTCGGCGTCGGAGAGCTTCTTGACGTCCGCCTCGAGGTCGTTCACGGCGTCGGCGATCGCCTTGAGCCGGCGGAGGGTCTTGCCCTCACCGGCACGGAGGATCCTGGAAAGCACCACGCGGACTGACTCCCTCATCACTAGATAGGCACGATCCTAGGCGGGAAACGCCTCGCGCCTGTCCGACGTGCCCTGAGAGGCTCTCCCGATGCAGCAAACGGACATCACCTGCGGCCAGCTCATGCTCCGTCCCTGGAGCGCGTCCGACGAGCAGGCCTACCTCGCCGGGCGCAACGACCCGGACGTGCTGCGCTGGACGGGCACGCCGTCGCCGTACCGGCTGGAGGATGCCCGAGCCTTCCTCCTGGAGCAGGCACCGGCAGGCTGGGAGACGGGGACGGCCGCGACCGGGGGGGTCTTCGACGCGACGACGGCGCGGCTCCTGGGCGGTGCGAGCCTGCACGCGATCGCCGGTGGCGGGGCCAACGTGAGCTACTGGTGCACGCCTGCGGCCCGGGGTCGTGGGGTCGCCACCGAGGTGATCCGGGCGATCTGCCGGTGGGGCTTCGGGTTCCTCGAGCTGGAGCGGATCGGCTGGGAGTGCTGCGTCGGCAACTGGGCCTCGCGGGCGGTCGCGCAGAAGTGCGGGTTCACCGTCGAGGGCGTCGCCCGCAAGGCCTTCAACCAGCGGGGGACGCGCGTGGACGACTGGCGTGGTTCGTTGCTGAGCACAGATCCCGCTGAGGACACCCGACCCCTCCCGACGGCTCCGACGTTGAGCGACGGCGTGGTGACGCTCCGACCCTGGTCGCTGTCCGACGCTCCAGACGTTGCGCGGGCGTGCAGCGATCCGCTGACGGTGCGCTGGCTTCCGGTGCCGTCCCCGTACACGCTCGAGGACGCGGTCGGGTACCTCGACGGCTACGTCTTCGGGTCCTGGGCCGACGGGACGGCGGCCGAGCTGGCCGTCACGGATGCGGTGACCGGCGAGCTGCTCGGCGCGATGGGGCTGAAGCTGCACAACCGCCGGCTCGGGTTCGGGGAGATCGGCTACTGGACCGCGCCCTGGGCGCGGGGGCGCGGCGTCGCCGGCCGGGGGGCGGCGCTGAGCACGCAATGGGGGCTCGACGTCCTCGAGCTGAACCGGGTGGAGCTGCTCGCCGACGTCGAGAACCTGCCGTCTCAGCGGGCGGCGGAGAAGGCCGGCTTCCTCCGGGAGGGCATCGCGCGAAGGGCCCGGACCGTCCGGTCCGAGCCCCCGCGCGACATGGTGGTGTTCAGCCGGGTGATCAGTGACTGACCCGGCGGCTGGCCTTCCGGTTGGCCAGGCGGTGGAGCGAGCGCAGCAGCCCCGCCGAGCCGGCGACGACCAGCAGCGACGCACCGGCGACCGCCTCATCGACCTGGACGGAGCCGCTGTCGTCCAGCAGGTAGAGACCGGCGCCCGTCAGCGCCAGCAGCCCGGTGACCATGTTGGAGTAGTGGATGCGCTCAGCCACGGCGCACCTCCACCTGGCCGGTGCGGACGCTGAGGTCCAGGACGACCTGCGGTCGGCCGTCGGGCTCGACCGCCTTGTGGGCACCGCGACCGTCGTCCTCCTGCCCGAACACGACGACGTCCCCGATCTTGGCCCGGGCGTCCACCGACACCCGGACGCCCTCCGGGACGAGCACCAGCAGGTGCCCGACGTCGACGCGGGCGTCGATCCGGTAGGTCTGCAGCTCCGTCACGGTGAGGCCGCTGAGATCCAGGGTCGCGTCACCGATGCCGAGGACGTAGCTGCCCGAGGCGGTCGGGCTCCACGTCCTGTCCCCGACGCCGTGGTCCAGGGCAGGTCGTGCGCCGGCGGTGCCGGCGAGACCGAGTCCGAGCGCCACGGCCAGGAGGACCAGCAGGGTCGACCGGCCGAAGAACGAGCCCACGACCAGTCCGAGGCCGACGACCCCGAGGGCCGACGCCAGGACGACCTCAGCGGGGACGCTCGTGTCGCCCGTACCGATGAGCGCGAGCACACCGGCGGTCAGGATCGCGAGGCTGACGGTCAGCCCGACGAACGGCGAGCGGCGGACCGGCGGCCGCGGCGGGGCAGGGGGGTAGACCTGCGGCGGCTCCGGAGGGGGAAAGGCGGGGGCTGCCTGCCCGGAGGAGCTCGTCTGCTCGGACCGGGGCTGGGGGCTGGCCGCGCCTGTCGGGCGGTCCTGCCGGGACCTCCACCAGACGTAGCCGAGGCCGGCGGCGACCGCGAGGATCAGGATGCCGCTGCGGCTGAAGAGCAGTCCTCCGGCGGTGATGGTGAACGCCGCGACGAGGACGACCTCCCTGCCCTCGAGGTGCCGGTCCGGGCCGAGCAGCAGCCGGTGCCCGACGGACCGGGCGTTCCCCTCGCGGGGGATGAACATGATGCCGGCGACGTAGAGGGCGACCCCGAGCCCGGCGAAGAACGTCAGGACGACGAACAGGACCCGCCACAGGACGAGGTCGGAGGAGGTGGTGCGGGCGAGAGCGGCGCAGACCCCGAAGAAGCCGCCCTCACGGGGGCGTTCGAGTCGCGGTGATGCAGCGAAGGCTTGCGTGGTGTCGGTCATGGCTCCAGCCTCCGCATCTGTGGACTCGTGCACATCGGGGATCAACCCTGGTCTCCGGGTCAGGGTTAGGGTCCGACGCTATGCGGGAGGGCAGCTACACGTACGAGGTGCGGGTCGCCTGTCCGGCCTCGGACGCGGTGTCGCTGCTGTCCGACCTCACCCGCCAGGCGGAGCTGCACCCGCTCATCATCGGCATCCGCGAGGTGCCGACGGTCGCGGACGCGCTGCGCAGCTTTGCCATCACCGACCGGTTGGCGATCGGACCCGCGCGGTTCCGGATCACCTACCAGGCAGACGTTCTCGCGGTGTCGGAGACCGAGGTGCTCACCGTCGCCCGGCAACGGCCGAGGACGACCGTCCGCAACCACGCCCGCATCGAGCAGGTCGGCGACGAGACCGTGATCGCCGTCGGGGTCACGCTGCGGGCGCCGACGCTGCTGTTCCCGTACGCCCTGCGCGAGGGCCGCAAGGCTCACCTCGTGCTGGCGGAACGGATCCGCGAGGTGCTTCTCAGGGTGCAGCCCTGAGGCCGAGGGGCCACGCACAGAGCATGCTGCAGGTGTGACCACGTCCCCGCTCCCCGCACGCCGGCTGGTACGTGCTGCGGAGGGCAGGCTCCTGGGCGGCGTCGCCGCCGGTCTTGCGAACCTGACGGAGATGCCGGTGATCGCGATCCGGGTGGCGTTCGTCATCCTGATCGGGGCCGGGGGGCTGGGCATCGCTGCTTATGCCGTGTTCTGGGTCTTCCTCCCCCAGTCGGACGGGACGACCCTCCGCAGCGACCGCCGCGGGCTGCGCCAGCTCCTCGCGATGCTGACCGTCACGGTGCTCGCCCTCGCCGTCCTCATCCCCCTGGGCTTCCTACCGGGTGGGGCGACGGTCGCGCCGATCCTCGCGAGCGTCGGCGGGGTGGTCCTGATCTGGCAGCAGGCCGATGTCGCCCAGCGCGAGCGGTGGAAGAGCTCGGCCACGAGCGGCCGCGGCGCCCTGATCCGCTTCGGCCTCGGCGGGCTGCTGCTGCTGGGCGGGCTCATCGGGTTCCTCGCCAGTCGCGGTCAGCTCGCGGTGGCGCGCGCCGGACTGCTGTCGACGGCCGTCGTCGTCCTGGGGCTCG
>JAODNB010000113.1 GCA_025464795.1 Frankiales bacterium | reverse complement strand
CGTTCGGGTCCAGCACCTTGTACAGGCCCTTGAGCGTCGTGGAGCTCGGGTACCCGGTCGTGTGCGTCGTCTGCATCGTGGTCGAGTTCGTCGTGTCCTTGCCGGCCGTGAACGTCAGCTGGGGGTCCACGGTGAGGTCGGGCTTGAGGAACTCGACCTTCGCGCCCCTCGCGAAGTTCGTCCCGGTGATGATCAGGTAGCCGTCCCCGAGGGCGCTGTCGCCCTTGACCGAGGTCACCGTCGGGCGGCCCGGGTTTGTCACCGTCAGGCACTTGGGGCAGGTCGAGGTCTCCTTGCCGGCCAGGTTCAGCGCCGGCTGCGAGACGACCACGTCGTAGGGCTCAGGAGCTGCCAAGGTGAGCGTGGCGCTGAACTTGAGCGTCGTGTCCGTGGAGTTGGCGGTGTCCACCGTTCCGCTGATGTCCCCGACCTCGTCGCCGGGCTTGGTCGGGTGCAGGGTCACCGTGGCCGTGTTGGGCGTGAAGCCGGAGCCTGTGAGGGTGAAGTTCGTCGCGGACGTGACCGCGTTGCTCACCGCACCCGGTGTGAGGCTTCCGGCGCTCGGCGCGGCGCCGGCCACGCCGACGAAGGCGCCGCTGGCGAGGCCGGCGGCCGACAGCAGGCTGGTGACTGCTGTCAGGGCGGCAAGACGGCGGGTGGCACGGACGCGGGACATGAGGCTCCTGCTTGCTGGGTCGTCGGGTGCTGCCGAGGCAGGCTAGTGGCACCCGGGAGGTGTCTGCTCCCTGTTCGACGTATTCGCGTTCGTTTCCTGCCGGTTCATCCGACAAGCCCGGATGTCGATCTTCAGACCGGGCTACCGTTGCCGGGTGACCTACGTACTCCTGCTCGACGGGCTCCGGCGCGTGGACGCCACGGAACCGGTCCTCCGGGCGGACGACCTGGGCGTTCTCCGAGGCGAGTCGGTGTTCGAGACGATCCGCGTCGCCGGCGGCAAGCCGGCCTTCCTGGACGCGCACCTGCGACGGATGCGAACGTCTGCTCAGCGCATCGACCTCGCCCTCCCCGACGGCTGGGACGCGCTGGCACGGGCCGCGTGCGAGGGCGTCGACGAGGGGGTCCTGCGCCTCGTCTGCACCAAGGGACCTCCGCCCACGGGCTTCGCGGTCGTCACCGACATCCCCGCGGAGACGCTGGCTGCCCGCGAGCACGGGGTCCGCGTGATGACCCTGACACTGGGGATCACCGCGAGCCAGCGCGCTGCCGCGCCGTGGCTGCTCGGCGGCGTGAAGTCGACCTCGTACGCCGGGAACATGGCCACGATCCGGCACGCCAAGGCCGAGGGCTGCGACGACGCGATCTGGGTGAGCAGCGACGGTCAGCTGCTGGAGGCGCCGACCGCCACCGTGGCGGTCGTGCGTGAGGGGACGCTGCTGACCCCGCCCCCCAGCGTCGGGATCCTTGCGGGGACGACCCTGGAGGCCGTCCTCGCGCTGGACCTGGTCCCCGTCACCGTGCGGCCCGTCACGGCGGAGGAGCTGCACCAGGCGGACGAGGTGATGCTGCTTTCCAGTGTGCGCGGGGTTGCCCCCGTGAGCTGGCTCGACGGTCGCGAGCTGGGCATCGGACCCGTCACCCGCAGGCTGCGCGACGCCTTCGAGGCGTCGCTTCACTAGCTCTCGTCGCGGCGCTCCTGGCAGAGCAGGTCGGCAGACTCGGGACCGCAGATCAGGTCGATCAACAGGCTCAGCGGGATGCCGTTCTCCAACAGGGACATCGGTGACATGGAGGGCTCCAGACGCAGCGGGGTCACACTCTGCTCATCGGATGCCTGCAGGCCCCCTGTTGACGTCCAGCCGGGTGACATCTGCTGCGTCCACTCAGGCGTCGTTCCGGCTCATCCGGGTGAGGACAAGGCGAACCCCCGGGCTCTTCCTCGTGCTCCGGGGGTCGGACCGGTAGTACGAGGGCCGGCTGGACGAGTGCCGGCGCCCGGGGGAACTGGTGCCTGTCGAGGATTCGCCGAACGCCGTCTGGGCGCGCGGTGGTCCCACAGTCCTAGAACGGCGTCCTAGCGGACAGCCACCTCACGAGTCCTGTTGGTACACAACTAGGGACCACCTCCTCTCACGTGTACGACCACGGTACGACGGGATTCCTCGGTCGTCACGTGCTTTGTGGTGGACCGTGGACTAGTCACTACGGGCTCTACCCCTCAGGGGGCTTCCAGCAGGACTGTCAGGGTATGACCGCTGGGGGCGCGCTTCTCCCGTTCGTGCGCCCTGGGGTCTCCTCGTTCCTGATCGACGTCGCGAAGCGCGTGGGCGCCAGCCTGGACCTGGCCAAGACGCTCGAGCAGATCACGACGGGAGTCGTGGAGCTGCTCGGGTTCCAAGTGGCCGTGCTGAACCTGATCACGCCCGACGGTGATCTCGAGGTGGTAGCGGTCGCGGGACCCGCCCAGAGCCTGTTGGGTGCTCGCGACAGCCGTGCCAACTGGGACACCATCCTGGGGCTCGGGGAGCAGCGCGGCGGGTTGAGGTTCGTCCCGCACACCACGACCGGCTGGCCGGAAGGCCCCAGCTGGACGCCGGACCTCCCGCCGAGCCAGCTCACGAACGCCTGGCACCCGGAGGACGCCCTGTTCGCCCCGCTGATCGGGATGGA